>JBBRWC010000033.1:0-33524 GCA_038246255.1 Planctomycetota bacterium | reverse complement strand
GTTGAGCCTGCCGCTGCCCCAGTTCACCGCCCAACTCTACCCCTGGCCGGACCTGCAACTTCCCCTGTTCCTGAACGCCGACGGAGCCTTCGACCTGGTGTTCCCGTGGCCCAACTCCCCCTCCAACGTCTACCTCCAAATGGTCGGCTTCGACCCGTTGGCGCCGGGCTGGATCTACTTCAGCAACGGCCTCGCCACCGCGCAGTCCTAGGCCGGATGGTTGTGGGTCAGAAGGTTTCGTCGAAGGCCACGTCGCCGCTCACGGCCATTTGGTAGGCGCTCACGCGGCGTTCGAAGAAGTTCGAGAGTTCCTGCACGTCCTGCAGGTCCATGAATGCGAAGGGGTTTTTCGCGCGGAAGCGGATCGGCAGCCCGAGGTTCAAGAGGCGCTGGTCGGCGACAAACTCGAGGTACTGGCGCATGTCGCGCGCCGAGAGGCCGGCCACGCCGCCTCCGAGCAGGTCCTCGGCGAAGGCCATCTCGCACTCGACCGCTTCCTCGAGCATGCGCACCACTTCGGCGGCGAGCGCATCGTCGAAGAGCTCCGGTTCTTCGCGGCGCACGGTCTCCACAACTTCGAACGCGAAGGCCATGTGGCCGCTCTCGTCGCGGAACACCCAGTTGGTGCCCGCCGCGAGGCCGTTGAGCAGGCCCTTCGAGCGCATGAAGTAAACGTAGGCAAACGCCGCGAAGAAGAAGAGTCCCTCGATGCAGGTTGCAAAGCAGATGAGGTTGAGGAGGAACCGGCGGCGGTGATCGCGGGTCTCAAGGCGATCGAGCGAGTTGATCGAGTCGATCCACTTGAAGCAGAACTCGGCCTTGCGGCGGATCGCGGGGATGTTGTGGATCGCCTGGAACGCCCGCTCGCGCTCGGCGATGTCGGGGATGTAGGTGTCGAGCAGCGTCAGGTAAAACTGGACGTGCAGCGCCTCTTCGTAGAGCTGGCGCGACAGGTACATCCGCGCTTCCGGCGCGTTGATGTGCTTGTAGAGGTTCAGCACCAGGTTGTTGGAGACGATCGAGTCGCCCGTCGCGAAGAACGCGACCAGGCGGTTCACGAGGTGGCGCTCGGCGGCCCCGAGCCGGTGCGACAGGTCGACGAGGTCCGTCGAGAAGTCGACCTCCTCCACCGTCCAGGTGTTTTTGATCGCGTTGCGGTACATCTCGTAGAAGACCGGATAACGCATCGGACGCAGGGTCAGGTCGAGGCCCGGATCGAGCAGCAGGGCGTTGCGCGCGGCGGGTTCGGCGCGCGGGGCCGCGTTCGGCGGGTACGGGATCGTTGTCATGGTGAGGGCTGCTGCGGTGTTTGAGGCGCCGGGTGCTGGGGGAGAATGGGCCGTGCGCGCGGCTCGTTCAACGGAGTTCAGCGCGGGAAGGGAGCCGTCCGGGCGGAACGGCTCGCGCGAGCGGTCCCGCCCCCAGCTCCCTCACTGGCACGCTTCGCAGGATTCGGGGTTTTCGAGGCTGCACGCGACCGCCGCGCCGTCGCTGAAGGCGGTTTCGACCGGCGCCACCGCGGCCGCGGCCGGCGCGGCCGACACTTGCGTGATACGGGTCGCGGGGCGCGAGCGCATGTAGTAGGTCGTCTTGAGGCCCTGCTTCCATGCGTACAGGTACATGGAGCTCATCTTGCCGATCGTGGGGCTCTCGATGAACAGGTTGAGCGACTGGCTCTGGTCGATGTACGGGCCGCGCTCGGCCGCCATGTCGATCAGCGACCGCATCGGGATCTCCCACGCCGTGCGGTAGATCTCGCGAACACTGGCCGGAAGTTCGACGATGCCCTGCACGGAGCCTTCGGCGCGCTTGATGCGCGCGCGCATGTCCTCGGTCCAAAGACCGAGGCGCTTGAGCTCGCGCACCAGGTACCCGTTGATTTGCAGAAAATCGCCGGAGAGCGTTTCGCGCTTGAAGAGGTTCGAAACCTGCGGTTCGATGCATTCGTAACAGCCCGCGATCGAAGCGATGGTCGCCGTGGGTGCGATCGCGATCATCAGCGAGTTGCGCAGGCCGTGCTGCAGCATGCGCGCGCGCAAGGCCTCCCAGCGGGCCATGTCCGCGGGGCGCGCGCCGTTGGTGGCTTCGTCGCCCCACAGCTCGAACTGGAAAATCCCCTGCGCGGCGCGCGTTTGCGCAAACGCCGGGTGGGCGCCGTGCTGCTCGGCGAGGTCCACGGACGCGCACAACGCGTGGTAGTAGATCTCTTCCTGGATGCGCCGCGAGATGTCGCGCGCCGCCGGGCTGTCGAAGGGCAGCCGGAGCTGGAAAAACACGTCCTGCAGCCCCATCAGGCCCAGCCCGACCGGCCGCCAACGCATGTTCGACGTGTGCGCTCCGTCCGTCGGGTAGTAGTTGATGTCGATGACGCGGTCGAGGAACGTGATCGCCGTGCGCACCACTTCGCCGATGCGCGTGTAGTCGACCGCATCGCCGTTCACGAAGCGGCCGACGTTGATCGAGCCCAGGTTGCAGACGGCGGTCTCTTCCCCCGAGGTCACTTCGATGATCTCGGTGCACAGGTTCGAAAGGTGCACGACGTTGCCGGCGGCGCCCGTCTGGTTGCACTTTTGGTTGGACGCGTCCTTGAACGTCATCCACCCGTTCCCGGTCTGGGCGAGCGTCCGCATCATGCGCGCGTAGAGCTCGCGCGCGGGCACTTTGCGCATCGCAAGGCCCTGCTCCTCGGCCGCGGTGTAAGCCGCTTCGAACTCCGCTCCGAACAGGTCGGTCAGGTGCGGCACGACCTTCGGGTCGAAGAGCGACCAGCCTTCGCCGGCCTCCACACGCCGCATGAACAGGTCGGACACCCAGTTCGCGAGGTTCAGGTTGTGGGTGCGCCGCGCGTCGTCGCCTGTGTTGTCGCGCAGCTCGAGGAAGTCCTCGATGTCCCCGTGCCAGGTCTCGAGGTACACACACGCCGCTCCCTTGCGGCGGCCGCCCTGGTTGACCGCCGCGACGGAGCTGTCGAGGGTTTTGAGCCACGGCACGATGCCGTTGGAGTGGCCGTTCGTGCCGCGGATCAACGACCCTTTGGCGCGCACCCGGTGGTACGCAAGGCCGATGCCGCCAGCGTACTTGGAGAGCTTCGCGACGTCCGTATAGCGGTCGTAGATCGAAACCAGGTCGTCCTCGGGCGAATCCAGGAGGTAACACGAGCTGAGCTGCGTGCGGCCGCTCCCCGCGTTGAACAGCGTCGGCGAGCTCGGCAAGTACGCGAGCGAACTGATCAGTTGGTAGAAGTGGATCGCTTCGAAGGGTTCCTGCGCGAGCCCGCACGCCACACGCAGAAAGAAGTACTGCGGCGTCTCGATGACCTTGCGCGTCTGCGGGTGCTTTAGCAGGTAGCGGTCGTAGACCGTGCGCAGGCCGAAGTACTCGAAAAGCTCGTTGCCACGCACTGCGATCGCGTCGTTCAACTTGCGCTTGTTCGCTTCGACGAACTCGAGCACCTGGTCGCTGATCAAGCCCGCACCGTGGCCCGCGCGGATCGACTGGCTGAACGAGTGGATCTCCTGGGTCGCCACTTCCTTCTCGATGTAGGTCGCGAGCAACCGCGCCGCGAGACGCGAGTACTGGGGCTCCTCGGCGATCAGGCTGGCGGCCGTTTGGATCGAGAGCTGGTCGAGCTCAGCCGTCGTCGCGCCGTCGTAGAGGCCGCTGATCGTGCGGGTTGCGACCCGCAGGGGGTCGACCGCCTCCAAACCGCCCGCGCAGCGGTGAACCGCGCGGACGATCTTGTTGACGTCGACGGGCTCGTAACGCCCATTGCGCTTACGCACGCGCATGCCCACGGCCCCACCGTCGCCCTCGGGAGCGATGGGCAGGCGCGGCGTCGTGACCTCGTCGGAGCGCCGGGCGCCCGCATCGGTCAGGTTGGGTTCGCTGTGCAGGGTGCTCGGTTGGGAGGAGCTTTCCATCGGGGGGCGAGGAGCGGTGCGGTGTGCGATGGGAGGAAGGAGGACGTCGAAGCCGCTGGGATGCTGGGGTGGCTGGCGCTCGGCGGCGCTCGCCGACGCGAGCGAGCGCGCCCGCAGCCCCGAGGGGGACGTCGGACACAGGGCGGAGCGCGCCGCGCCCAGGTCACGACCGTTCGCGGGCCGCGCCAGCCTCCACGTGGACGATCGCTTTGCGAGCATCCGAAACGGCGTGCCGGACGGACGCCAAGGGGGCATCGGTCGAAGTAAAAGATCGGAGCGTCGGGGTGGCCGCGGGGTCCCTGCCCGGGGCCCATGCCGCCAGGGCATCGACCCGCGCCGCCCCTATCTTGCGGGCGGAGGTACACCATATCTAGGGGCGGGCGGTCGATCGAGCCCAAGCTGTGGGGAGTACCCCTGCGGCGGCGCCGCACTGCCGTCTGGGCGCTGTCGCTCGCGGCGGGGCGACGGAACACCGCACGGGACAGGGGTTTGCGACGTCCCACCGGCGGGCCGGGGCGCGCGACCACGGGCGCCGGCAAACCACCCGGCCCGAACCAGGCCGCTGCTGGCCCCCCCGCTGGCCCCCCCCGCCCGGCCGCCCGGCCGCCCCCCCGCCCGGGCCTACTCCCCCGCCCGCCAGCGCGCGAGGACACCTGCCGCGAACGCAAAGGTCCCGTCCTTCGCCACCGCCTGGGCCGCGAGTTCCTCCGCCCGGACTCGGTCGCCCGCCGCGCGGGCATCGAGGGCGCCGAGCAGAAGCGCTAGCGCCTCACGGCGGCGCCCCCGCGCCGGGTCGGAATCCCGCTCCGCCGCGGCCACGGCGAGGTCGAGGAGGCCCGCCAGGGTGCGCGAGGTCCTTGTCCTGGCCTCGACAAGGAGGGCGCGGGGAGCGTGGAACTCGATCCGCGGCCGAGCGCGTGTTTCAAGGGGCGCGCCGCGGACCCACTCCGCGAGCAGTTCCCCACCCGCGAGCCAGGAACCGGCGACCTCGAGCGCGGGGTTTTGCGGCTCGAGCAGTGCGCGCAGCCCGTCGACATCGCCCTTCGCGCCAAGCCCGTCGATCGCGCCCAGCGCCCGCTCCACGTCCGCGACGTCCGGCGGTCCGAGCGCCGCCCGCGCGCCAACGAGCGCGATCGCCGGCTGCTCCGCGTTGAAGTAGAGCCACATCATCCCGGCGCCTGGAAAAACCTCGACGAACGTCGCCGCGATCGTGCGCAGGTCTGCGAGGCCGAGCTGGTAAACCGGCAGCCACTGCACAAACCGTCCGTGCGGCAAAAGGCTCGCGCGCACCGCAGCGAAGTGCTCGCGTGTGTACATGGCGCCCTCGCCGGCGCGCCACGGGACGAAGAGGTCGGCGACGACGAGACCGAACCGCGCGGGCGAGAGGCGCACGAACTCGCGCGCGTCGCGTCCGACGAAGCGCGCGTCGCCCGCCGCGAACCTGCGCCCGAGGTCGCCGTTGGCCGCCGCAAAATACGGCAGTGTCCAATCGAGGTCCGGGACGATCTCGGCGACGACGAGCTTGCGCGCGCCCGACTGCAGGATCGCCGCCGCGCTGGTACCCGTACCAAGACCGATGTGCAAAACGGGATCACGCACAGCGTCAAAATCGGGCGCAATCAAGCGCGCCAGCAGGCCCTGGCGTGCCTGGGCGAAGCGCGTCGCCAGGTCGCCGAGACGATAGTCGCCGTCAAGCTCCAAAACGCGGTTGCCGCCAGGTTCGTCCACGACCGCGACACCCGCCGCTGGCCCGTCGCGGTACGCGACGAGGCGCGCGCCCGCGCGCGCATGCCAACTGATCAGCCCGTCACCCAGCGCGAGTTGTGCTCCCCCGGCGACGAGCAACGCGGGCAACGTGCGCACGACCACTGCGCTCAGCGGCCGCCGCAGCGCGCGCATCCCGCTCGCCACGAGGGCCATGCCGAACAGCACCGCCGTCCAACCAAGGATGGCGAGCGCCCCGCCCAAACCGACCGCCGGAATGAGGCCGAGACCGACGAGCGCGGGTGCGAGCGCGGTCCCCGCCGCGTTCACCGCGAGGACACGCCCAACCGCGCGCCCGGCTCCCGCGGCGCCGCGCCCCACGAGCGCAATCAACAGCGGCAACTGCAACCCCGCAAAGAACAGCGCTGGCGCCATCACCACAAGCGCAAGCAAAAGCTCGCGACCGTGCGCGATCCAAAGGGGCAGTCCGTGGGGTGCAAACGATGCCGAACCGAGCCGCGGCAGGTGGGCGAGCAACGCGCCGGAGAGCAGCGCTCCCGCGCCGAGTCCCAACCACGCCGCGCCTAGGGCCGCAAAACCGCGCGCGGGTTTTGCGAGCGAACCGCGCGCGCCCAGGCGCGCCGCCACGAGGGCGCCAAACGCGAGTGCGAGCAGGAACGCGGTCAGCACCGCCGCGTAGCTGTACACCGTCCCCGACAGGCGCGCGGCGAGCGCCCGCGTCCACACAACCTCCAGCCCGAGCGCCACAACGCCCGACAGCGCAGCCGCAGCGAGCAACAGCGTCTGCGCGGCCGCTGGCGTGCGGCGTCTGCTCGCGCTCGCGCGCATGACCGCGCGGCGCTGTGCAAACTGCGCTTCGAGCACCTCGTCGCGCGCGTAAACACCCGTGCGATCGAGCGGCGCCGCAAGTGCCGGCGTCATTCTTCCGCGCCACGCCGCCGCGGCCGCGAGGAGGTGCGCGGCCGCCGCCGCGAGCAGCGCTCCGATCGGCCCGACGAAGGGCAGCAGCAAAAACCCCGCAAGCGCCGCACCGGCGGCCGCGCCCAACGTGTTCGCGCCGTAGAGCAACGCGACCCGCCGGCCCAGGGCCGCGGGTCGGCGCAGCGCATGCCGCGCGAGGGCGGGGAGCTGCGCGCCCATGGCGAAGGACGGCGGGACGAGGACGAGCGCCGCGAGCGCGACCTTGATCAAAAGCGCTGCCGCGGGCGCGTCGTCGGAGCTGGCAAGTGCGAGCCAGGCGCGCTCGATCCCCACTACCGCCGGCAGGAAAAGCAGCGCGGCCGCGGCCGCAGCGAGTTCGAGCCCCACCACGAGGCCAATGGGGCCGCGCCGGCGGTCCGCGAGCGGCCCCGCCCCGCGCGCACCCAGGCCGAGGCCTGCAAAAAACAGCGACAGCACGACCGCCACCGAAACCGGGCCCGATCCAAACAGCTCGCCGAGGCGGCGCACCCAGACGACCTGCGCGACGAGGGATGCCACGCCGGAAACGGCGCTGGACAGCACCAGCCATCCCAGCGCACCCCGGCGCGCCCCCCCGTCCGCAATCGCCGGCATCCGGGCCGACGACGGCCCGCTCCGCGGCGCGCCGCTCACGCGCGCATCGCGGAGCGCGAGCGCACCGCAAACGGTGCGGCAGGTTGTTCGAGCCGATCCGGTGCCCGACCCTGCGGCAGCTCGCACGTGACCGCGGCCGGGCGCTGGGCGAGCGCACTCAGGAGCGCGGGCAGCGAACGCGGGCAGGCAAGGTCCGCGTCGAGGCCGCGCCCCGCCGCGATGGCGAGCACTTCGTCGCGCCGCGGATCGTCCCATTCGACGCCGATCCGGCCAATGCCCAGGCTGGCGAGCTGGTCGAGCTGCGTGCCGAGGCCGGAATCCGCGCCTTCGTCGCGCCCATCGGCGGCCCGCACCGAGGCCCGCAGGACCGCGGCGGCAAAACCGTCGCCGACGCGGCCGCGGAATGCGGAATCCCGCCAGCGCGCGGCGGGTGCACAGATCGCGACCCGATCCGCGCGGAACCCCGAACGGGTGAGCGCGAGCAGCGCGCGCGGCATCAGGGTGTCGCAGGAGCCCAGGTCCAAAACCAGGCTCTTTTCGCCCTGGGCCAACATGCCGAGCAGTTCCTCGAACGCGATCGGCGCTTCACCCGCGGGCGCACCGCGCAGGAAGAGTTCGCCGCGCGGATCGCTGCCGATTTCAACTTCGACGCCGCTGGCGCTGGAACCGAGCAACGTCGCGAGGCTGTCCCGGGAGCACAGTCCGCGGGCGTTGAGCGGCACCGGGGGACGGACCGCACCCGATAGCCCCGCTCCAAAGCGGCCCGCCGTCGGAAGCTCCAACAGCCGCTGACGGTCGAATGCGAGCGGAGCGCCATCGCGCTGCGCGTCGCCTGGCTGCGCGAGGTGCGCATCGAGCGTTGCCGCGAGGGCAAAACCGCGCTCAAGCAACCCTGCGAGGCCGGCTTCGCGCTGGCCGTCCGCCGGGCCGAGCAGCAGAAGGTCTTCGCTGAACCGCAAACCCATGCCCTGTGTGTTGCGGCGCACTTCCGCGAGCGTCGCGGCAGCGCGCGCCTCGTCGCGGGCGCTGCGCAGTGCCACGAAACTTCCCGGATGCAGTTGCAGCCAGCGCAAAAGGTCGAGCAGCGCCGCGCGCGCGCCCGCGCCAAGTTCCGGCTCGAGCAGCGGGCCGAGTACCCGCTGGGCGCGCTCAAGGCGTTCCCCGCCAAGGCGAGCCGCCAGGGCGCTCTGGACGGGTTGGCCCTCGAAGTCCGCGGCGCGCAGGTCGGCGAAGTCCTCCCGGCCGGCGCGTCGGTCGGCGTCGTGGAGACGGTCAAGCACCGCCGGACGCGGGTCGAGCAACACTCCGTCGGCGTCGAGCAGGAACAGGACGCGGTCGGCGCGGGGCGTGCGGCGCAGGGCCTCCACGCGGGCACTCAGAAGATCGAGCCAGGATTCCATGATTTGCTTGCCGTCGTCCGCGATTGCGCGCCCGCAGCCGAATCAGGATGCGAAGCGGCGGTCCGTCGGAGGGCGAACTCGTTGAGAGTCCGAGCGCACGGGTCCAGCGGACGGGACGGTGCTTCTCTTAGTCCCGACAGGATTGCTCTTAGTCCTTCGTCGGCAGCTCGACGCCTTTCCCCGCCGTCAAACCCGCGCAAACCCGCTCCGCGCTGCATTTCCAGTCCATTCGCGAGACGTAAGACAAAAGCCCGACGCTCCGTTTGCGCGCCGCCACGGCCCAACAGGCTTCCCTTAGGGTGGTCCCGACGTTCTCTTGGGCGCGTGCCGCCCTACCACCCGTTTGCGACCCCCGCGCTCGACCTCGCGCTGTCCCGCTGGTCACCCCTCGACTCGGCCGCCCGTGAAGCGGCGCGCCTGCGACAGGGCGAACTCACCAAACCGCCCGGTTCCCTGGGTCGGCTCGAGGAACTGGCACTGCACTTCGCCGCGATGCGCACTCACCCGCGGCCGCGCATCGAGCGTGCCCTGATCCTCATCGCGGCCGCGGACCACGGCGTGGCGGCGCGCGCGGTCAGTGCGTTCCCCCAGAGCGTGACAGCGGCGATGGTCGCGAATTTTCTCGTCGGCGGCGCGGCGATCAACTGCCTCGCGGAGCGCGCCGGCGCGTCTTTGTGCGTGGTCGACGCCGGGGTACGGCCCACACAAGGCGGCGCGCCCACGACAGCCGCCGAGGAGGCGGCGGGTTCCGCCGGGCCGTTGCCGCGCTTCGTACGCGTCGCGGCGGGCGGGCTATCGGGCGACATTTCGGTCGAACCCGCATTCGCGGACGAGCGCGCCCTGCGCCTCCTCGATGCCGGCGTCGCTTTCGCGACCCGCGCCGCGTCCGCGGGTGTCGACCTCATGTGTCTTGGGGAAATGGGCATTGGCAACACGACGGTGGCCGCGGCCGTCACGGGCGCGGCGCTTGGGCTGGGCGCACGGGACGTGGTGGGACGGGGCACGGGCATCGACCGGGCCGCGTTTGAGCGCAAACAGGTCGTTGTGGCCGCGGCGCTTGCCCGCGCGCGCGAATCACGGCCAATCCTCAGCGCCACTGAGGCACAGGCGTGGACGAGCGCCGCACCCGGGTCGCGGGAGCGCGCAACCGCTCTCGGGGCCGAGCTTGGGGGCGGCGAAATCCTGTTCCTCGCGGGAGCTGCACTGGGGGCCGCGGCCGCGCGCGTTCCGGTCGTGCTCGACGGTTACATCACGGGCGCGGCGGCGTTGATCGCGGCCACTGTGGAGCCGCGCGTGCGGCAGTGGTTGATCGCCGGGCACCGCTCCCGCGAACCGGGGCACGGCTACGTCCTCGCGCACCTTGGCCTCGATCCGTTGCTCGACCTCGACCTAGCCCTCGGCGAAGGTTCCGGGGCCGCACTCGCGCTGCCGATCATCGCCAGCGCGCTCGCGGTCCACGACCGGATGGCCACCTTCACGGGTGCTGGCGTAGAGCGCGCAACGCCCCGGCCGTGAACACCTCCGAGCCCCAATCGGATCCCCCGCCGCCCCCGCGCGGTCTGCCCCCGCCCTGGATCGCGTTGGGCGAAGCGCTGCGTTTTCTCACCGTGCTGCCGGTGCCCTTCGCCGCGCGTTGGCTCGGTCCGCCGAGCGCCCTCGGTGTCCGCGCGGGGCTGTCGGGCTTTCCGCTCGCGGGTTGGATCGTCGGGGGCATCGCAGCCGTCCTCGGGACGGGGGCGAACGCGCTCGCGGGCCCCGGCTGGGGCGCGTTTGCGGCGCTTTTTGCGTGGACGGGATTGACGCTTGGCCTGCACCTTGACGGTGTGGCGGATTCCTGCGACGCGCTGTTCAGCGGACGACCGCGGGCGCGCAAGCTCGAGATCCTGAAGGACAGCCGGATCGGCGCGATGGGCGCGATCGCGCTCGGGCTCGTGCTGCTCGGCGCACACACCGGGCTCGAGGCCCTGGGCGACCGGCTCTGGGTGGGAGCGCTCCTTGCACCGCCGATCGCGCGCTTTGCGAACCTGTGGGCGCTGGCGCGCTACCCGACCCTATCCACGTCCACCCTCGGGACGGGACTGCGCGACGGCGCGACACCCGCCGTGCTCGCTTTGGCCGGCCTTTACGCTTTTGTGCCGGGCCTTGTGATCTTCGGCCCCCAGGCCGCCGTGGCTTTCGTCGCTGCCTGGGTTTGTGGCGATTGGGTCGCCCGGGCGGCGGCGAAGTCCCTCGGAGGCCTCTCTGGGGACCTCTACGGTCTTGTCAACGAGGTGGGTCAGCTTGCGGTCCTCTTCACCCTTTCCGCATGGCCGGCGGCCGCTCCCGGTTGATCTAAGCTGCGCTGAGCCGAGGGGGGCCGGACGTCCTTTTTGCGCCGCCCGGCGCGAACCCCCTGCGCGGGCGCGACGTTGGTCTGGGAGCGGCGCGCCCCGCGCCCTACGCTTGGACCCTATGTCGATCGCGGATCTCCGGCGGGAATACGAGCGCCACGGACTGGCGGAGCACGAAGTGCGCGCCGACCCAATGGCCCAGTTCGCAGATTGGTTCGAAGCGGCGCGCACCGCGGGGCTTGAGGAGCCCAACGCAATGGTGCTCGCGACCGCGGATGCACAGGGGGCGCCAAGCGCGCGGGTCGTGCTGCTGAAGGGGCTCGACGCACGCGGTTTTGGGCTGTTCACGAACCAGGCGAGCCGCAAGGCCCGCGACCTTGAGGCGAACCCGCGGGGCGCACTGGTGTTTTTCTGGGGCCCCCTCGAACGGCAGGTGCGCGCCGAGGGTTACGTCGAGCGCCTGCCGGATGGAGACGCGGACGCCTATTGGGCAAAACGCCCGCGGGAAAGCCAATTGGGAGCCTGGGCTTCACTGCAGAGCGAGCGGGTCGGTTCCCGCGCGGAGCTCGAATCAAATCTTGCCGCCGCGCGCGCGCGTTTCCCCGCTTCCGCGCCCGTGCCGCGCCCCGCGCACTGGGGCGGTTATCTGCTCGCGCCGACACGCGTTGAGTTCTGGCAGGGCCGTCCTGCGCGCTTGCACGATCGGCTGCTTTACACCCGCCGCGCGGACGGTTCCTGGGCGCTGGAGCGCCTCGCGCCGTGATCGTCAGCGCACTCGCATGGCACAGACGCGTCGCTTTGCGCCGTGGCGCGGCGTTCGCTTGTTGCGTCGCCGTTCTCCTCGCAGCCGCCCCCGCACACGCCCAGGAGGAGGACGATCCCTTCGCGGCCGAGTTGCCGCTGATCGTCGTAGATTCGGTGGGCACCGTCGTCGACCATGACGCGCGCATTGCGTTTGCGCCCGGGATCCTCGCCACCACGGGCGACAGCGCGGCGCTGATCGTGCGCCGCAACGGCGTTTATCTTGAGTTCGTGGAGGGTGTGCTGCGCGGCGCGCCCGCGGATGCGGACCCCGAGCGATTGGACGGCGTCGGTGTGCTCGTGGAAGCGGAGTACGTCACGCTCGAGAACCTCGTGGTCGAGGGTTACCGCGTCGGCGTGCGCGCGCGTCAAGCGCACGGGCTCGTGCTTTCCGGGGTCAACGTGCGCGGGGGGGCGCGTGCGCGCCTCCACTCCACGTGGGAGCGCGCCGATCCGCGTGACCGGCTCGATCACCGCACCGCGGACGCGGGGCAGTGGCCGCGCGAGCACGGGGCCGCGTTTGCGATCGAGGACACGTTCGGGTTCCTGGTTTCGAAGTGCCGCGCACGCGCGGTGCAAAACGGACTCGTCCTTGCGGGCGTCGAAGAAGGGGTCATCACGAGCAACGACTTTTCGTTCCTCTCCGGCTGGGGACTCGTCATCGCGCGTTCCCACGGCAACCTGGTCGCCGGAAACCGCTTCGATTTTTGCGTGCGCGGTTACGCGGAGGGCCGCTACGCCGCCGAACACGGCGCGGGCGCGATCCTGGTGGTCGATGAGAGCTCAAAAAACCACTTCGAGCGCAACCGCACGACCCACGGCGGTGACGGCGCTGTCCTTTTCGGGGGCGGGGATGCGATCGCGGGTACAGGCAACGCGCCGCCGGGCTCCCCGGGCAGGGGTGCCAACCACAACACGTTCGACGGCAATGATTTTTCCGATGCCGTGCGCCGCGGTGTCGATGCGGACTTCGGCTTCGGAAACACGGTGCGGTTCAACCGCATCGTCGGCAACAGCCAAGGCGGAGTGCGACTCGGGCACGTGCGCGACACGCTGATCGAGGGCAACTGGTTCGAGAACAATGGCGACGCGCCGGGTCTCGACGCCGCGCCGGGGCTGGGCCTTGCCGCCCGTGCGAACGTGTTCGTGCGCTCACTGCTCGGCGTGCGGCTCGCGGAATGCGATGCGGCATCCCAGCAGCCCTGGATCGAAGCGAATCCGCCAGGGCAGCGCTCCCAGACGATCTCCGACAACGAGTTCATCGAACTCGAGCGTGGCATCGAGGTCTTGCGCACCGCGGGTGTGGTGATCCTTCGCAACCTCTTTGAATCCGTGGCCGAGCCGCTCGTGGTCCCGGACGGCAGCGGCGCGGGCGCGCGCGCGCGCGAACGTGCACACGAGCTGCGGCAGAGTGTCGCGGCGTCCAGCGCCGCCGGCGAAGGTCCGCGCGATGCGCAGCAGCTCAAGGACCTGCGCGCGAACCGTTTGCCCCCCATCGTCGGCGCACAGCTTGCAGGCCGGCGTTGGATCGCCCTGGGCCCCTTCGGACCCCACGATTGGGAAGCGGGCGCGCCGCTCCTGCAACCCCTCGCGCGCGAACCCCGCGCGCACACGTGGCGATTGCTCGCCACGCTGCCGCAGCCCGAGGACAAACCGGCAAAGATCGCGCTCGAGGGAAATGACACAAGCACGCTCGAGGTTGTTTCCGCGACCGATCCCGACGGCATTTCCCTGGATGCGTGGCGCGTGGTGCTGCGCGAACCGAGCGCCGCTCCCCGCCTGCACCCTTACCTTTTGCGCGCGACGGCGAGCGACGGCCGCACCGCCGCGGCGCGCGGGGTGCTAATCGATGCAGCCTGGACGGTGCGAGCTGCGCGCGTGACCGCCGAGGGCGCAGCCGATCCGGCAGAACTCGAAGCAGCGATCAAGGGCGCCAAGAGCACTTCGGAGCACCCCGCGCTGCCTTCCGACCTCGGCGAGTTTTTTGCCGCGCAACGTGCCGTCGAGGGAGCGTCGGGATTTGTCCTGCGCGCGCGCACCGCGGTTGTGGTCCCCGCCGGGCGCTGGGCGCTCGAAATCGTGACACGCTCGGGCGTGCGTCTGCGAATCGACGCTGCGCTACGGGGTGCTGCGGCAATGGCGCAACGCCATCCGCGCGCCGTTCGCGCGGAGTGGGAGCAAGCCGAGGAAGCGCCGGTTGCGATCGAGTTCGACCTCTTCGATGCAGCGGCGCCCGAAGGCGGTCTGTGGCTCGAATTCACGTCCCTCGAGGGAGACTAAACGTGGCAACGGCCGGCGACGACTCTGGGCCAAGCGGTGCGCGCCGTGGATCCGCGCCGGCCATCCCGTTCCCGCTCGCCCTGCGTCTGTGGTTTTGGATCGGGCTCGTGTCGTTCGGCGGTCCGTCCGGCCAGATCGCGTTGTTGCACGGGGAGCTCGTCGAAAAGCGCGCATGGCTGAGCGAACGGCGGTTCCTCGGCGCGCTCGACTTTTGCATGCTGCTGCCCGGACCCGAGGCGCAGCAACTCGCCACCTATTGCGGCTGGCTCCTGCACGGCGCACGCGGTGCGGTGGTCGCCGGCGCACTCTTCGTGTTGCCCTCGGCGGTGTTGTTGTTTGGGCTCGCGTGGTTCTACGCGGCCTTTGGGGCCCTCGACGGCGTGACCGCGTTCTTTCGCGCCTTCGAGCCGGCGGTGGTCGCCATCGTCGCGGTCTCGATGGTGCGATTGGGTCGGCGCGCCCTGCGTGGCGCTGCCTCGGTCGCGATCGCGTTGGGAGCGCTCATCGGCCTGCGTGTCGGCGTGCCCTTCCCCGCAATCATGGGCAGCGCCGCGCTGATCGGGATTGTGGGCGCGCGCTATTGGCCGGCGCACTTTAGCGGGGCGCTCCACGGCGACGCGGCTCCGAATGACGTCGACAGTTTCGCCCTTTCGAGCGCGGCGCTAAGGCCAACGAGCATGGCGCGCGCGCTCCGCACGGCGGTCTTGATGTTGATCCTGTGGTGGGCACCGGTCGCAGCCGTCGCGCTGGTTGCCGGCCCCGCGGTGTTCCTCGATCAAGGACTCTTTTTTTCGAAGTCCGCGCTCGTGACGTTTGGCGGCGCGTACGCCGTGTTGCCCTACATCGCGGAAGCATCGGTCCAAACCTTTGGATGGGCGACTCCCGAGGATGTCATGGTTGGTCTCGCGCTCGCCGAAACCACACCTGGGCCGCTGATCATGGTCACGCAGTGGCTCGGGTTCCTGGGTGCCTGGAACCACCCGGGCGAACTGCCGCCGATCCTCGCCGCGGCGATCGGTTCCGCACTCGTCACGTGGGTTACGTTTTTGCCCTGTTTTCTCTTCATCCTCGTCGGCGCACCCTACGTCGAGGCGCTGCGGAAAGTGCCGGCGCTCGCGGGCGCCCTGCGCGCCGTCACGGCGGCGGCCCTGGGAGCCATCACGCACCTCGCCCTGTGGTTTGGAACGCGGGCGCTTTTCACCAACGGGTTCGCGCCCAAGCCCCTGCCGATCGCGGCCGCCGCCTTCTTTTTGTACGTCCTCATTGCGCGGCAATGGTCGATGGCGCGGATCGTCGGGGCCGCATGTGTCCTGGGTGTGGTGCTGGCTTTCGCGGAGACCGTGACGAGCGCCGCCTGACCCCGCGACCCCGGGCGGGTCGGGCCAAAAAAATCCCGCGCTCCCCCATCACCGGAGAAGGCCACGGCGCTGCAAGATGCGCACATGGAACTGGGTTTCGAGACGATCGGGAACGCGACGCTGATCTGCCACGACAAGGGTCCCGTGCTTGTCACCGACCCGTGGACGGACGGGTCCGCGTACTTTGGAAGTTGGATCCACCAACACACGCTTCCCGCGCAACAGCTCGCCGACATCCGCGCCGCGCAGTACGTGTGGCTCAGCCACGGCCACCCCGACCACTTGAGCCCCGCGTCGCTCGAACACCTGCGCCACGCGGACATCCTTCTGCCCGACCATGTGGGTGGCCGGATCCTGCGGGAGCTGCGCGAACAGGGTCACCGCGCGTGGGTCGTGAAAGACGGCCATTGGCTGGAGCTCTCGCCGAACCTGCGCATCTTGAGCCTCGCCAACGTTTTCCAGGACGCGGTGCTGCTCGTAGATTTGGGCGGTCGCGCGCTGGTGGTCAACGCCAACGACGCGGGAGACCGGGGCGCGTCTGACCTCGTGCGGCGCACCGTTCGGCGTTTTCCGCGCAGCTTTCTGACTGCGCTCATGGCCCACGGCGACGCGGACATGGTCAACATGTTCGATGAGGACGGGCAGCGCATCGCCCATCCCAGTGCCCTCCGCACGCCGCTCCAACCGGGTGTACTCGGCCACCTGAAGCACTACGGCATCGACGCCTATGTGCCGTTCGCGACGCTGCACCAGTACCAGCGCGAGGACAGCATCTGGACCAATGCCCACGTCACACGTCCCGCCGACCTCGCACCGCGGGACGAAGCGGAGGCGCAGCGCCTGTTGCCCGCGTACACCCGCTACGACGCCGTCGCAGACCACGTGAGCGCTCTGAATCCGGCCGCAATCACCGCGCAGCCCGTCGATCCGCGTGTTTTCGGCGACGACTGGTCGGAGACGCTGCGGCCCCATGACGTGGACCGCATCCGCGCGTACTTTGCGCGCTTCGAGCACCTGACCACGTTCCTGGGATCCGTCGAGTTCGACGTGGGTGGGCAAATCCACCGCATCGAGATTGCCCCCGAACATCGCCGCGGTGTGCGTTTTGCGACCCCGCGCGGCTCGCTGATGACGTGTGTCGAATGGGATACCTTTGACGACCTGATGATCGGCAACTTCACGCGCACCACGCTGCTCGGCGATTGGAAGTCGAAGTGGAGCGACGCGCTGTATCCGGATTTCAATCCCTTCGTCACCAAGTTCGGCGACAACGGCGGCGCGCGCACGCGCGCGGAGCTACGCGCGTA
The DNA here is from genome assembly GCA_038246255.1 of Planctomycetota bacterium. GTDB lineage: Bacteria > Planctomycetota > UBA1135 > UBA1135 > RI-242. Next base: position 16,849 of record JBBRWC010000033.1, on the reverse strand, counting down.
CTTCGCGGAGTACCAGCGCCGGGGTTTCACGTCCTTCGACGACCGCCCCGAGTCGCGCGAACTGGAGCGCGCGCTCGCTCCCTACTTGGGCTGATCGGTTGCGCCGCCGGCGGCCCGCGCGCGCGCGTCGCGTTCGCATCCGCGTCGCTGCTGCCTGCAGGCCGCAGCCTGGGAGCGTGGGCCTCCGGCCCGCCTTGGAGCGTGCGACGCGATCACGCACCTCGCGCGTCGCGCGTGGGCGGGCTCTGCCCCCGGGGAGCCCGCTGCGACGTGCCGCGCCACTGTGCAATGGCCGCCCCTGCGGAACGTTTCCCAACGGCGCAATCCGTGGGGAGTGCCCCGCGCGCGGGCCGCCCCGTGCAGCCTGCGGTGTGCGCAGCGTAGCGCGCGGGGCCACGGGGCCCTATCGTGCGTGCCGTGGACGCAAAGAAGTCGGCCGAGGGCGTGGAGCACGCGGAGTTCGCCCGGCGCGCCGCAGCGGGACGCTGGCATCCGGTGCGCGGGTCGCGCGCCGCAGAGAACTGGCTCAAAAGCCGGATGCGTGCCCGTGCGGACGAGGTGCGTGCACATCCCGAGCGCTGCGCGTCGCCGCTTGTCGTTGCGGTGCCGAGCGACGCTCTGCGGGTGCACCTTTGCGCGGCGCTCGTGCGCGGCGCGGGTGGAGCGCTGCTTGGTGTTTCGGTGCGCACTGCGGCGTCCTTGGCACTCGACGTCCTCGCGCGGGCCGGCGCAAGCGCACCCCGCGGCGACGCGTTGATCGAGCTGTTTGGCGCGCGCGCCGCCGCGCGGCGACCCATGCTGAAACGCCCCCTCGCGGGGCTCGACGACGGTTACGCCGCCGTGCTGCCAGGCCTGCGCGACCTGATCGACGCTGGGCTGTCGCCGGACCTGCTTGAGCCCCTCGAAGAACTGCTCGACGAAGCGCGCGACGTCGCATCCCCCGCGGAGATCGAGCGCGCCCGGGCCCTCGTCCACGCCGCCCTCGATGTGGAGCGCGAGCGTGCGGCGTGCGGGCGCGGGGGCCGTGCCGCCGCACTGCGGCAGGCGACGGAACTCGTGCGCAGCCACGGCGACGCACTGCTCGGCGACACCGAGGTGTGGATCGTCGGTTTTTCCGACGCCACGGGCCTGCTCTCGGACTTCCTCGAAGCCCTCGCGCGCCGTCCGCGCACCCACGTGCTGTGGTCGGTTCCGCTCGAGCCAGCGCCGCTGTTTGCCAGCGCGGTTGCCACCGCGGCCCGCGGGGTAGCAGCCGAAACCCGCGCGCTGGCGTCCGACTTCCCCGACCGGCTGGGTGAACGGCTGCGCGCGGTTTCCAGCCCCGACGGCGGCGATCCGGTGCCGTGTTCAACCCCCACCGTGGTGCTCGCAGAAGCCATGGGCCTCGAAGCGGAAGCGCGTTTTGCGCTCGAGCGCTCCGCCGAAAGGGCACACACGGGTATCCCACAAGAGCGCATCGCCATTGTGGCGCGCGAGCTCGGCCCCTACACCCGCGCGCTGCGCATCCACGCCGCGCGCATCGGCCTCGCGATTTCTGCGCCTGGCGCACGCGGACCGACGGAACCGGGTGGGCTCGGCCTGCTCGCGTTGCTCGACGTGCAGGCGAACGCGGGCGCAACGAGCGTGGCGCGTTTCCTCTTTGCGCGCTCGGAAAACGGCTTGTGGGGAGACGCGGCGGAACTCGTGCTCGCACTGCACGCGCTGGGTGTTGGCCGGTTGGACCAGCTCTGCACACTCGTTCCCGCAGACGTCGTCGACACCCACGGCGAGTTTGCACTCCCGGTGCGTTCCGCCATCGGCCGTTCCGATCCTGTGAACGCAGAGGACGCGGGCACCGGCGCCCGTCACGACGAATCACACGACGAATCACAGGACGAATCACAGGACGAATCCCCGAGCAGCGAAGACGAGGACGACGACGGCGGCAACGGCGAGGACTCCGAATTCGACTTCGAGGTCGCGTATGCGCGGGGCGCGCCGCGGCCGTCGGGGCGCCGGCGCATCCATCGCTCGCGCCTTGAAGCGGCGCGCGCCGCAGCGATCCGCTGCGTGGAAACCCTGAACACGTGGTCGAGCGCGGAACGCCCGGCCGCAGAGCACGCTGCGCGCACGCAATCGTTCGCAATCGACGAGCTCGGCTGGTCGCCCGACGGACCGCGCACGGTTGCGTTGGGGACGCTGATCAAGCACGCGCGTGCGCTCGCGGATGAGCTCGGCCCGCACACACCCGCGACACTCGCCGAATGGACGGCACTGCTTGGCCGCGCGATCGAGCCCGCAACACGCGTGCCCCTGGGTGGACGCGGCGGCGGGGTTCAGGTCCTCTCGGTCATGGAGGCACGCGGCATGGCCTTCGACGCGCTGATCGTCCTGGGCCTCGTGCGCGACCGTTTCCCGCGCCGCCCGACCGATGACCCGCTCTTGCCCGACGCACTGCGCCAGCGGTTCGCGCAGGTCCTCGGCGATTTTCCCGTCGGTCGACGCGCACACGCCGAAGAGCGCCATCTGTTTGCGGAACTGCTCGCCGCCGCGCCCTCCGTGGTGTTGATGCGACCGCGCACCGACGACGACGGTGTGGAACTCGGCGCGTCACCGTTTTTCCAGCGGCTCGCCGCGCACGCGCCTGCGTCGATCCCCGAGGTCGTGCCCGCGTTGTTCGGACGTGGCGCGCGCCGTCAGGGCGCGACGACCACCGCCTTCGAGGGTGCCGTCCGGGCGAGCATCGCGGGCGCGCGCCGCGGCGGCGAAGAAGCGCGCGGCACCTGGGCGGAGCACATCACACTCGCCGCCGTCGAAGCCGCAGAGCCGCGCGGAGCCGCGGAGTGGGACGCCGCCCGTCCGCGGGCCGCCCGCATCGCCCGCGCACGCGGCGACGTGCTCGACACCATCGATCGGCCGCCTGCTGCGGGCCGCGGCCCCGGCCCGTTCGACGGGCTCGTCGGCCCCGCGTTCGCGGGGGATCCGCGCCACGAGCGCCTCTTTGTGACCACGCTCGAGCGCGTCGCACGCTGCGGTTGGCAAACCTTCCTCGAAAGAATCCTCGGCCTCGAACCCACACCCGATCCGCTCGCCGCGCTGCCCGCCCTAGAGAGCCGCACGGTCGGCACGCTCGTCCACGAAGTCCTCGAGCGGATCGCCGAGGCTGGCCCAAACGCTCCGTCGCCGCGTACCGTGCGTTGGCCTTCGCAGCCCGAGTTCGAAGCGCTTTTGCAGGCGTCCGCGGTCAAGGTGGCACGCGAAGAAGGCCTGATGCTGCACGGGCTCGTGCGCGCCCTTGCCGAGCGCGCACGGCCCCATTTGGAACGCGCGCAAGCGCTCGAATGGGCCGGGGGCGAACGCAAAGGTGTGCTCGCCACGGAGAGCGCCGGTGTCCTCGACCTTGGGCCGCACCTGGGCACGTCGCTTGAGGTGCATTTCCGCGCCGACCGCGCCGACCGCGCGTCCAATGCGGGCGATTCGATGCACAGCGGCGACGCGGTTGACTTCGTCGACTACAAAACCGGCAAGCCCAAGGTGGATACGCTCACGGCGCGCTCACGTGAGCAAAAACGCCTGCGCGCGATCGGATCCGGGGATTTGCTCCAAGGATTCGTGTACTCCGCGGCGGGTGGCGGCGTCGGCCGCTACGTTCACCTCCACGAGGACACCGATCCGCGGATCGCGGAGCTCACGATCGACGCCAAGGATCGCGATCAGGCGCGCGCGTTCGACTTGGCCGTCGGGACGCTGATGCACGCATGGCGGGCGGGCGCTTTTGTCCCGCGTGTCGCGACACCCGCGCCCCCGATGGCCGTCGAACCTGTCGCGTGCTCACACTGCCGCGTGTCGAGCGCGTGTGTGCGTGGGGATTCCGGCGCCCGAATGGGAATCGTCGAGTTTGCAAGTTCGGGCCTCGGAGCTCCGTCGGCCGCCGAGAACGAAGCGTCGGCGTCCCGCGCGGCGGCGCGTGCATGGCTCGGACTTTGGCATTTGCCGAACCGCGCAAAGGCGCTCAGCACGGGACTCGACGACGGCGAGGTGGACGGATGAGCGCCGACGAAAACACGCTGCGGCGCGAGGACGCCCGTGCCCGGCGCACCGCTCAAAGTGTGTTCGACCGTCCGCTCGTGCTCGAGGCGGGCGCGGGCACGGGCAAGACTGCAACGCTGATCGCGCGGCTCGCGGCGTATTCCATGGGTGTCGGCTGGGACCGCGCGCACGCGCACCTGGCCAAGTCCCAGGGCCGCGCGCCAGACGACAACGCGGTGGCGTCACGCGTGCTGTCGCGCATGGTGTTGATCACGTTCACCGAAGCCGCGGCCGCCGAGATGGGCGTGCGTGCGACCAACGCGTTTGCCGAACTTGCGCAGGGACTGAACCCTGTCGGTTTCGAGCGCGACGCGGTCCCCGCACTCGCCGGAATCGATCTTTGCCCGCGGGCCAAGGCCCTGTGCGCGAACGCCGAGCAGCTCTTTGTCGGCACGATCCACGCGTTCGGGTTCCGGCTGCTGTCGCGCGCACCGCTCGAAGCGGGGCTGCATCCCACGCCACGTGTGGACGCGGAAGGGCTCGAACTCGAGGCCGTCGCGCGGGAAGTTGTCGAGGATTCGCTCGAGCTCTATTGGGGTGACGGCGAGCCGCCGCTGACGGCGGCCGATCCTTACCTTGCGGCGCGCCGCGACGCAGCGCTGGCGCTCGCGCGCGCGCGGGTCGGGCCGGCCGAGGTGGCGATGGGCTTGAGGGCGTTGCTTGAAGCGGGCGCTGAGCCGGACGACTTCATCCGCGACCCGCTCGCCGACACGGAAGTCATGCAGCTCGCAGGGCGGGTGCTCGCTGCGGCTGCGCCGCTCGCGCGCCGCTTCGAGCCCTGTACGGCCGGGCTGAAGAGCGCTAAACGCGCTTTTGAGGTCGCTACAGACCTGTGCGGCCTGGAAACGGTCCTCGCCCGTCCGCCTTCCACGGTGCCCAAACTAGCGGCCACCCTCGCGGGCCTGCTCGACAAAAAATCCCGCGAGCGACTGGGGACGTGGGCGAAGGGCACTTTTGGCGCTGCCGAGCTGAAAGCGCTCGGACCCGACGGCGCGGCGGGTGTGGAAAGCGCGGCCGGGCCACTCAAAGGCCTGCTCGACCACATCGCAAAGCTCGACCCCGAGTGCCTCGCCGCCGGTCGGTTGCTGATTGAGCCCATGCTTGGGCGTGCGCGCGGATTGCTGCGCCAGCGCGGAGTGCTTGCGTTTGGCGACCTGCTGCGCGGTGCCCGCGACCTGCTGCGCCATGACGCTGTCGTGTTGCGGCAGGTGCGCAGCGGTATCGACCAGCTCTTCGTCGACGAGTTTCAGGACACCGATCCCGTCCAGTGCGACCTCGTGCGCGCGATCGCGCTGGAGGGGACCCTCGCCAGTCGTCCGGGACTGTTTGTCGTCGGCGACCCCAAACAATCGATCTACGGCTGGCGCCAGGCGGATCTTGCGGCCTACGAGGAGTTTTGCCATTGGGTCGAAGATGAGGGCGGTGAAGTGTTGCCGCTCGTGGTCAACCGCCGCTCGTCCACGGCCGTCCTCGCCGAGGTCGCGCGCGCGCTCGCACCGGTCATGCACGCGGACCCCGGTTTGCAGCCCGCGTTTCAGCCGCTGTTGCGCCCCCTGGATGGAATCCCGCCGGAGCCCGTGCCACCTGCGGACACACATGCGATCGAGTACTGGGATACGCGCCCGGTCGGTCCGGACGGGCTGCCGCTTTCCAAACCCCCGCGCCGCGCAACGGTCGCCGCCGAAGCGCGCGCACTGGCGGCGGATATACGCGCGCGGATCGACAGAGTGGGTGGCGCGCTGCGTTGGCGGTCCTTTGCGGTGCTGTTGCGCTCAGCGGCGTCGGTGGAGGATTACCTCGAGGCGTTCAAGCGCGCGGGCATCCCCTACGCGGTGTCCCGCGAGCGAGGGTATTACCGGCGGCGCGAAGTCATCGACGCGTCGTCGCTGGCCCGCGCGGTGCTCGACCCGAACGACCATCTTGCGCTCGCCGGTTGGTTGCGCTCGCCAGCGGTCGGTGTGCCGGATGCCGCGTTGCTCGCGTTGTGGCGCGCGGGGCTCCCCGCAGCGCTGAGCGCCGTCGAGGGCACCGAGCCCGTGGCGCTTGCCGCGGCGCTGCGCACGGTTTTGCGCGCGCGCGACGTCGCGGCGGCGATCGACGGGCCCGGCCAAATGTTGCCGCGCTGGCACGAGGTGTGCGCGGACGCGGTGACCGCACTCGCGGAACTGCGCCAATGCGGGCGGGAACTGCCGTCGGACCAGTTCGTGGAACGCCTGCGCGCCCGCACGCTGATCGAAGCCGTCGAAGGGGCGCGATTCCTCGGCGCCTTTCGCGTCGCTAACCTCGATCGGTTTTTCCGCGAGCTGGGCAACGCGCTCGAGGTTTCGCGGGGTGATCCCCACGAGGCCTTGCGCGCATTGCGCGCCGGACTGGAGGGCCGCCGCGAAGGGCAGGAGGGTCGCCCGCTCGACGTCGAAACCGACGCCGTCCAGATCCTCACGATCCACAAATCGAAGGGGCTCGAGTTCGACTGCGTCTACGCGGCGGACTTGGGCCGTGTCTCCCGGCCCCGGGCTCTCGGCAAAGCCCGCACCGAGTTCACGCGCGGGCGCCTTGGACCCGCGTATGTGCTATTTGGCGCGGCCACGCTCGACCACGACGCCGTCGATCAGCGTCGCCGGGCGGTCGACCGCGCCGAAGCCTTGCGCCTTTTGTACGTCGCCACGACGCGGGCGCGCGGGCGGCTCGTCCTGTGCGCACCGTGGGAAGAGCTGGGCAACGGCCCGCACCTCGCGGAGCACTTTGCGCACCGCGTGCGCGTGCTCGCGGACCTGCCCGCGCAAAGCCGCGATCCCGCGCAAGCGCGTTTCGACGCGTACGGCGCGGCGTGGCGCATCGTCGGCGGGGCGGTGGTGCCCGCTGTGCTTTCCGCCGCCGTCGACACGGACGCCAAAGGCGCGGCCGCAAACAACCTTGACGCGCAAACCGCGGCGCGACTTGTGGCGCGGGCGCGGGACGCCGCCGTGGCGCTGGCCCAGCGTCCGCGGTCGAGCGCGATCTCGGCAGCCGTCCACCTGTCAGCCGAAGCGATCGCCGTTCCGCGCGCAACGGCATCCACTCCCGGGCCCCAGCGGCCCAGCCGTGACGGTGCGCAGGCGGTGGGTGAAGCGCTCCACCGCGCGCTCGAGCGTGTGGACCTCGCCAATGCCCGGGAAGGCTGGCTCGAAGCGTGCGCGACTGCGCGCGCGGAGCTCAAGCGGGACCTGTCCGCGGTGCGGCAGGACCAAGACCGCGCCCTCGCACGCTTCGACCAGGTGGCGCAGGGTCTGGGGGAAAGCGTGCTGATGCAGCACATGGAGCGCATCGGCCCCCATGTGCTCGCGCGGGAGCTCCCCATCCTGTTGGCGGCGGATGCCAACGCGACCAGCGGTCCGGTCGACCTGTGGTCGGGCGCAATCGACCTCGTGTACCGCGATCCCGACACGGGCCAGTACGTCGTCGTCGACCACAAGAGCGACTTTTTCGCGGACGACGCGGACAGCGCGGCGCGGATCTGCGCCTACGGCATCCAGGTGGGGCGTTACCAGCAGGCCCTCGCGCGTGCCCTGGGACCCGCAGCCGAGGTCAGAGCCGAGCTATGGCTGCTGGACCGCGGCGAAGTGCTGCGGCTGTTCGATCCGACCTGAATCCGCGCGCGACGCGGATTTGCTACCAGGACGCCTGAACCGGCGTCACACGCCCCGCCAACACCGTCGCGCGGCCGCGCCACCGTCCAAGCGCTTCAACGGGGACCTCGGACGCGCCGGTTCTGTCCGCCGCGAGCGCAGTGAAGATCGATGCAACGGCGCGATCGTCGAACGCCTCGGGCGGCGGGGCAACGCGTTCGGCAAGTTGCACCTCCGGCGGACCGGGCGACCATAAATCGATGATGCCCGCGGGCCCGATGTTGGACGAAGTCACGTAGCGGTGGAAGCCCGTTCCCACGCGGCGCAAGCCCGACAGGGCGGGACGTGCTCGGCAAGTCGCTGCGCGTGCACGGCGACGGAGTCGACCGGGTCCTACGCTTCCCTTTTTTTGGAATCCGAGGGTCCTTGCGCCGGCGGGGGCCCCGATTTTCTAGAGGGAAGTAACCGGTGTTACCGGTCCCGCCAGGGAACTAGACTCGTCGTCGCTTGCAACGCGCTGCGAAATGTTGCGGAGCGAATGCCAGCGGCGTGTCCAAGGCTGGCCATGCATCGAAGTGATCCCACGATTTTGACGATCAACGCAGGATCGTCCTCAATCACGTTTGCGCGCTTTCAAGTCGTTAAAACGCTCGAACGCGGGCTCCACGGCCAAGTCGATTGGTCCGGGGCCGACGCGACGTTGACTTTTTCGGACCAGCGCCTCAACTCGATTGACGCGTCACCCCTCCGTGAGCGCGATCGGGATCCATCCGCGGCGAAGTTCCTCGCGGATTGGGTTCGGGAGGCTCCTGAGTACGCGTGGGTCAGCGAGAGCACGGCAATGGCCAGTGCGGAGGATGCCCGGCGCCGCGACGGACTCGCGAGATCTCCAGCGCGGACGGGCGCTGCGCCCGGACTGCCTGTTCGTCCCATGGACGACAGCGAAGCCAAGCTAACCGTGCTCGACACGCTGCCAGACCGCCGACCGGACACCTCGGCGCTGGGCGAAACGCTCGCGCCCGAGCGCCACGCAAGTTTTCACCCATGGTCGAGAACAGAGCCTCGATGAAGACGAAGCAGGACGCTGGAGGGGAGCAGCATCACGGCACGGTCGTCGCGGTGCGCGGCAGCGTCGTCGACATCCGTTTCGAACGCGATCTGCCGCCGATCTACACGCTCTTGCGTACTGGTGACAATGGTCGCATCGCGATTGAAGTATTGGCCCAACGCGATGCGCAACACGTGCGTGGGATCGCGTTGACACCCACACAAGGACTCGCCCGAGGCATGCGGGTGCAGGACACGGGTGGTCCGCTCCGAGCGCCCGTGGGCAGGGGCGTGTTGGGCCGCATGTTCGACGTATTCGGCAACGTCATCGACCGCGGCCCCGTTTTGGACGGTGTCGAATGGCGCTCCGTGCATCGGGAACCGCCGGCGCTGACTCGGCGAACCACGAAGTCTGAGATCTTCGAGACGGGCATCAAAGTGATCGACGCGCTAGCGCCACTCGAGCGTGGAGGCAAAGCTGGACTCTTCGGTGGTGCGGGCGTTGGAAAGACGGTGTTGCTGACCGAGATGATTCACAACATGATTGGCCATCACGCTGGCGTCAGTCTGTTTTGCGGCATCGGCGAACGCAGCCGCGAAGGCGAAGAGCTCTACACGGCCATGAAAGAGGCCGCTGTGCTGCCCAACATGGCCATGGTCTTCGGCCAAATGAATGAGCCACCGGGGAGCCGCTTTCGGGTCGGACTCGCGGCGCTGACCATGGCCGAGTACTTTCGCGACGAAGAGCGCCGCGACGTTCTGCTGCTCATCGACAACATCTTCCGGTTCATCCAGGCCGGGATGGAAGTCTCGGGATTGATCGGCCAGATGCCGTCGCGACTCGGCTACCAGCCCACCATGGGCACCGAACTGTCGGGCCTCGAAGAGCGCATCTGTGGCACGGACAGCGGCGCCATAACCTCTATCCAGGCCGTCTACATACCCGCGGACGACTTCACCGACCCGGCCGCAGTGCACACCTTCTCACACCTCTCGGCATCCATCGTACTCTCGCGCAAGCGTGCCAGCGAAGGCCTCTATCCTGCGATCGACCCACTGCAATCCAACTCCAAGATGGCGACGCCCGGAATCGTGGGCAAACGCCATTACGAACTCGCCCAGGAGATCCGACGCACAATGGCCCAGTACGCGAACCTGAAGGACATCATCGCCATGCTCGGACTCGAGCAGATCTCAACCGAGGACCGCAAGGTGGTCGCGCGCGCGCGCCGGCTTGAGCGCTTCCTCACCCAGCCGTTCTTCACAACGGAGCAGTTCACAAGCCATAGGGGAAAGCTAGTAAGCCTGGAGGACACGTTGCACGGCTGCGAAGCCATTCTGCACGACGAGTACGCGAGCTATCCGGAGGCTGCTTTCTACATGATCGGAGCGATCTCGGAGGCGAAGAAGAAGGGGCCTGGCGCTCCGACGGAGCAGGTCTCCAAACCCGCTGCCGAGCCGCGCGTGGCCGCCACGAAGGAAGTGTAGGGTGACACCGGGCTGCATGCATCTCAAAGTGCTACTCCCCTACGGAGTCTTCGTCGAGCGTGCAGACGTGTCACGCATTGTTGCGGAGACCCACGCGGGCTCGTACGGCTTCTTACCCCGGCGGCGCGACTGCATCGCGGTGCTGATCCCCGGTATCCTCATGTTCGAGACCGGCGCGGGCGGCCCGAGCTTCCTCGCAGTCGATGGAGGGGTGTTGATCAAGACCGGTCCCCAGGTGCGCGTGTCGGTGCGCCGGGCGGTTGGTGGGGCGGGCCTCGAACAACTGCATGCGTTGGTTGCCAAGGAGTTCCTGGAGCTCGACGAGCGCGAACGGGACGCCCGCTTGACGATGGCGCGATTGGAGAGCGGGTTCTTGCACAACTTTGCGGCACTGCAATATGAGTGATCCGGACACCAAGAAGGCGAACCAAGTAGCACCGACCCTCGCCGATCGCATCGGCGTCCAGGCGGCGCGCAAACTGGAGGCACAGCGGCATCCGGCGCAGGTCTGGTCCGGGCTCGGGTTGATGGGGCTGATCGGCTGGTCGGTCGTCCTCCCAACCTTACTTGGCGCAGCACTCGGCGTCTGGCTCGACCGAGGTTCCGAAGGCGCGTTCTCCTGGACGCTGACGTTTTTGATCGCGGGGTTGGTACTCGGCTGCTTGAATGCGTGGCATTGGGTGGCCAAGGAAGACAGAGCTATGCGCGCGGAGCGGGGGCAACACGATGTCTGAGTCGTTGCGGTTGGCGCTGACCTTTGCCGCGGGACTTGCGCTCGGCGCGTGCTTTTTCGGCGGCCTCTGGTGGACCGTGCAGCGCTGCCTGTCGGCCAGCAATCCGGCGGTTTGGTTGTTCAGCAGCCTACTGCTACGGACCGCTGCCGTGCTGACCGGTTTCTACTGGATCGCGGGTGGCAGTTGGCAACAACTTCTTGTCTGTGGATTAGGATTTTTCACGGCGCGGCTGATTGTGACGCGACGCTTTCTTCCACCACAGAACAGAAGCCGGCCTGAGCAAAGCCATGCACCTTAGCCCTGACCAGATTCTATTCTGGCAGTCGGGCTTCGTAAAGCTGAATGCCACGATCGTCTTCACCTGGGGGCTGATGCTGATGCTCGCGCTCGGGGCGAAACTGATCACGCGCAAACTGTCCGACGATGAAAAGCCATCGCGTTGGCAGGGCATGCTCGAGGTCGTCGTCTTCGGTATCGAGAATCAGATCGCGGCCATTGGACTAGAGGACCCGCGACGCTACCTCGGATTCCTGGGCACACTCTTTCTGTTCGTCGCCGCGGCCAGTATCTGCACCGTAATCCCAGGTTACGAGCCGCCCACCGGCTCCCTATCTACGACGGTCGCACTTGCGCTGTGCGTGTTCATTGCCGTGCCAACGTTCGGGATCCTGGGTCGCGGTCTGCGGGGTTACCTGAAGTCCTACGTGCAACCGACCTTCATTATGCTGCCGTTCAACATCATCAGCGAGGTCTCGCGCACCCTGGCGCTCGCGGTGCGCCTCTTCGGCAACATGATGAGCGGAAGCATGATTCTCGCCATCCTGCTGAGTATCACGCCGCTCTTGTTCCCAATCATGATGACGGTGCTCGGGCTGCTCACCGGAATCGTTCAGGCCTACATCTTCGCGATCCTCGCAGCGGTGTACATCGCGGCCGCGATGCGCGCGAGCAAGCCGGACCAAGACCCCGACGCGGATCCAGCCCCTCAACCCAGCACCTGACGGACACCCATGGATGAAACAACCATCATCGCGGCAACTTCGATCATCATCGCCGGTATCACCACGGGCTTCGGCACGATGGGACCAGCACTGGCGGAGGGACGCGCCGTCGCGACGGCGTTGAGCTCGTTGGCCCAGCAGCCTGACGCTTCCGCCACCATCACACGTACCCTTTTCGTGGGACTGGCCATGATCGAATCCACTGCCATCTACTGTTTCGTGGTCACGATGATCCTGATCTTCGCGAACCCGTTTTGGAATCACTACATCGCCCAAGCTGCAGGCAATTGAACCATGCTCATCGATTGGTTCACGGTCGGCGCGCAAGCATTGAACTTTGTCGTATTGATGTGGCTGATGCAGCGCTTCCTATACGGGCCGATCCTCAAGGTCGTCGAGGCGCGCGATCTGCGCGTCGCCGCCGAGCTGACCGACGCCAGGAGCAAGCAGCTCGAGGCCGGGCGCGAACGCGACGTGTTCCGGCGCAAGAACGAGGACTTTGACGAGGAGCGTGACGGACTCATGCAGCAGGCCAGGGAAGCGGCGGATACGGAGCGCAAGCGCCTGCTTGGGTCTGCGCGGCAGGCCGCGGAGGTGGCACGAGACAAAGCCCAGCAGGCGCTCCAGGACGAGGCGCAGCGCCTGATGCGTGCCATCGCAGACCGCGCCCAAGAGGAAGTGTTCGCGATCTCGCGCAAGGCACTGACCGATCTGGCCGGCGCCAGCCTGGAGGGCCACATCGGTGAGGCATTCGTCCGCCGTCTGCGTGGGCTCGACGACGGCGCCAAGGCGGATCTGCTAAAGGCCCTGCGGTCTGCGACAGGGCCGACGCTGGTGCGCACGGCGTTCGACCTTCCGGCAGAGCAGCGCGCTACGATCCAGAAAGCGCTCGACGAAACCTGCTCGATGGCCGTCCCGCTGCGCTTCGAGACATCCCCGGATCTGGTTGCGGGCGTCGAGCTGAACGTGAACGGACAAAAGGTGGCATGGAGTATCGCCGAGTATCTCCGTTCGCTCGCAGAGGGCGTCGACGAACTGATCAGTAGGCAGACGGTCACAGTGGCCCAGGCGGCGCCGACGGCGGACACGGCCCTTCACCATGGCGACTAGTCTCCAACAGCTCTTCGAAAGCGTCTTCAACGACATTCGCACCGTCAGGGAGCGTTTCGCGCCTGGACTGCGGCCGCGTGGGGTTGGAACGATCACGCAGGTCGCCACCGGCATTGCGCGCGTCCAAGGCCTGCCAAATGCCGGTTTCGAGGAACTGCTGGTGTTCCCCGGCGGACTGTCCGGCATCGCGTTCAACCTCGACGAACATGAAATCGGCGTCGTACTGCTGGGGCACCATTCGAAGCTTCAGGCGGGCGACGAAGTGCTAGGCACCGGACGTGTCGTGGATATCGTCGTCGGCGAAGCTCTATTGGGCCGAGTGATCGATCCGCTGGGCCGGCCACTCGATGGTCTGGGGCCCATCGCATCCAGTGAGCGCTTACCTATCGAACGCCCCGCAACAGCCATCATGGATCGGGCGCCGGTCACTGCGCCGCTGCAAACCGGTTTGAAGGTGGTCGATGCGATGATTCCGATCGGGCGCGGCCAGCGGGAGCTGATTCTCGGCGACCGACAGACGGGCAAGACTGCCATCGCGATCGACTCCATCCTCAACCAGAAGGGTCAGGACGTGCTCTGCGTGTACTGTGCCATTGGCCAGCGATCTTCCGCCGTTGCTAAGGCGATTGCGGTTCTGCAGGAGCGTGGCGCGCTTGAATACACGGTGGTTGTGGTCAGCGCAGGCAACGACCCGCCAGGTCTGGCCTACATCGCTCCGTATGCGGCAACCAGTATCGCCGAGCACTTCATGGCCGCGGGCCGCGACGTTCTGATCGTCTACGACGACCTCACCAAGCACGCACGGGCCTATCGCGAACTCTCCCTGCTTTTACGGCGCCCGCCAGGACGGGAGGCCTTTCCAGGCGATATTTTCTACATTCACGCGCGCCTGCTGGAACGATCGACGCACCTGCGCCAGGAACTAGGTGGTGGGTCGCTCACGGCGCTGCCGATCATCGAAACCGAAGCCCAGAACATTGCGGCCTACATCCCTACCAATCTGATCTCGATCACCGACGGCCAGATCTACCTGTCCCCGTCCTTGTTTGAGCTGGGTGTGCTACCGGCGGTTGATGTCGGCAAGTCGGTATCGCGTGTCGGGGGCAAAGCGCAACGCGCCGCCTATCGGGAAGTCGCAGGCGATCTGAAGCTCGGGTACGCCCAGTTCGAAGAACTCGAGACGTTTGCGCGCTTTGGCGCGCGGCTCGACGACAGCAGCAAACAGACCCTCGTTCACGGTCGGCGTATCCGCGCCTGCCTCAAACAGGCCGAACTCTCGCCCGTGTCCGTGCCGGCCCAGATTGCAGTGCTGTTGGGGCTGGGGGCGGGGCTCTTCGACACGGTGCCGTTGGAGATGATGTTCGACGCCGAACGGGCCGTGCGGGAGGCGGCTGCGGGCATTTCAGCGCAGGTGAGCGCGCGTTTCGAGACCGCCGCTAGCCTGTCCGACGCGGACCGCAGGGAGGTCGTCGAGCACGTTCGCCAGGTCCTATTGCCGTTCCAGCCGGAGCTCCCTGCGGAGGAGTCGCAATCTAAATCCAACGGGGCGGCATTGCCCGACGAACAGGTGGCGGGTGTGGCTGGGTCGCCAGCGCCGATTGGCGACGCTGGAGCCCCCGGAGCATGAGCGCGAGCGCTGCGAGCCTGCGCCGGAAGATCGCCAGCTCGGGGGATCTGCAGTCGGTCGTGCGCACCATGAAGGCGCTCGCTGCATCCAGCATCAGCCAGTACGAGGCCTCGGTGCTGGCCTTGGGCGATTATTACCGCACCGTGGAGCTGGGGCTCGGCGCCTGCCTCCGGCAGGGCGGTTTTGGTGCTCTGCGCGAGCAGCAACCGCGCGATGCCGCGGTCGTTGGCGTCGTGGTGTTTGGTTCCGACCAGGGCCTGGTGGGGCAGTTCAACGAAGTGGTGGTCGACTTTGCGGTCCAGTCCCTCACCACGCGGTTGGACAGCGTGCGGCTGTGGGCGGTCGGGGAGCGGGCTCAAGCCCGTTTGCTGGACGCCGGTCTTTCGACGACGCAGGCATTGCCCGTGCCAAACTCAGTGCAAGCCATAGCCCCGCTCGTCCTCCGCGTTCTGATGCAGAGCGAAGCGCTGCACGGTCGAGGCCGCATCGACGAACTACACGTCTTCTACAACCGCCCGACGCCCGGAGCCGGCTATGCACCCATCGCCCAACGACTGCTCCCACTCGACCATGACTGGCTGCGCGGACGGACCAACGTACCCTGGCCGACCAACATGATCGCCGAGGTCATTGGCGACAACCAAGCCACGCTGCGCGCACTCACTCACGAGTTCCTGTTTATCTCCCTGTTCCGGGCTTGCGCCGAATCGCTCGCCAGCGAGAACGCGAGCCGCCTGGCCGCGATGCAGCGCGCTGACAAGAACATCGACGAACGTCTCGAGCACCTCCAAGAAGCGTTCCATCGCCTGCGCCAGAGCAGCATCGACGAGGAGCTGTTCGACCTGGTCTCGGGCTTCGAGGCATTGTCCGCCCGCACCGATCCAAACTCAGGAGTTGCCTGAAGAACAAGAGCAATCCGGATGCTGTGGCTTCGCCGAGTGTTGCTGTCTCAGCCACATTGACACACAGGGGCGCGGGGCGACAGCGCCGCCCGCGAGAGTGTTACACGCGAGCGTCGTAGCTTCGACCCTCGATACTTGAGCGTCGAGCCTTGAGCGGCGGCGGTGGTCCCTGGCTCGATCTAACCGTCCTGGGTGGCGGAGTTGTGCTCGGGCATGGGCATTTCCTGCGCGAGCGCCCGGCGCCGTGCGAAGGCGTAGCTCGGCCGTCCGTCACGCTTCTTGTACTTGCGCTCGAAGTTTGTGCCGACGAGTTCGCCGGGGCCCGCACTCGCGGGGGGTGTGTAGGGGATCTGCGGCATCGGATGCTGTTCGAGCACGAGTCCGATGTGCTCGGCGTAACCCGGGTGGTCCGTCACGATGCGCAGCTCGCCGCCCGGCAGCAGGATGCGCTCGAGTTCGCGGATGAAATCCACCTGGAGGAGACGCCGTTTGTGGTGGCGTGTTTTGGGCCAGGGATCCGGGAAGTACACGTGGACCGCCGCAAACGTTGTGCTCGGCAAAAGCGTGCGCACGAACGGTCCGGCGTCCCCCCAGTAGGTGCGCACGTTTTCAAGGCTGCGCCGGCGCATTCGATCCGCAGCGTAGTTGTGGATCTTGCGGTCGTATTCGAGGCCGATGAAGTCCGTTTCCGGGCGCAGGGCGGCTTCTTGGATCAAAAACGTGCCCTTGCCCATGCCGATTTCGAGTTCGATCGGACGCGCGACCGCGGCGGGGTCGGGCGCTTTGCCAAACGCCCGTACGAGGTCGAGGGGCGGCGTCGCAGCGGCGAGTGCGAGCAGCTCTGGGTCCAGTTGGACACCGCGTGTGTCGTGGTCCTTCGAGATGAACATGGGAGGGGACGCGCGCGACGGCCGCGGGCGGCCGACGAGGGTAGCCTCCCCCTCCGCGGGGGGCCACGCCCTTCGTGCCGTCCCACGCCCGTCCCCCGCCGATTGCGGGTGTGGCCGCACCCCGCGGCGGGCGGTTAGCCTCTCGCCCCATGGCGGGTTATCGGGGCAGACGCAGTGCGGGCGTGGGCGAGATCGGTTCGCCCCCGGGCCACCTTGTAAGCGCCGAACTTGGGCCGCCGCTGACGATCAAACTGGCGATGTTCGACCCGACGCGGCTCGAACTCGAGAGCGAAATTTCGCTCGCGCGTGTCGCCGAGCTCTACGAGTCCCCGGAGCGTCCGCGCACAACCTGGCTCGACCTGCGCGGCCAGGCGTCG
>JBBRWC010000032.1:0-33541 GCA_038246255.1 Planctomycetota bacterium | reverse complement strand
GCGGGCGGCCGGGTGCGGGCGGCCGGGTGCGGGCGGCCGGGTGCGGGAGAAACGGGATGAGCCTCGCTGCGGAGCGGTCCACAGCACTGGAGTTACAGCACTGGAGTTACAGCACTGGAGTTACAGCACGGGAGTTAGCGACGCGGCAGTCCACAGCGCGGCGATCCCTTGACCGCCGCGTGGTTTCAGACGATCAAAGGCGAGTCGAAGCGCGGTCGCCCTGGGCGATCGGCGCCGAGCCCTTCTGGACGATCTGGGCCGAAGCCTTGTCGCCGAGCACGTTCACGACGCGAACCTTGCCCTTGTAGAGGTTGCCCGCGTAGATGTCGAAGGTCGTGCCAACGGTGACACCGTGCGCTTCACCGCGGTTAAGCACGACGAGGCCCGGGTCCATCTGGGTGTTGACCGCGACCACCGCGCCGTCGATCTGCGGCTGGCTGACGATCGAGCTGCGGTTGACGCCGGTGACCTGGACCAAAGTGGCGAGTTCCGCATCGCGGTCGCTCAGGGTCGAGGTGGCCGTGGCAATTTCGCCTTCCAGGTCACCTAGGCGCATCTCGGCCGACGCGAGGGCCTGCTGGGCCTTGCGCTGGGCCTCTTCGGCGCTGCGCTGGGTGGCGATGGCCTGTTCGCGGGCCTGCTCGGCGCTGCGCTGGTCGGCGACCGCGCGGTCCTTGGCTTCGGTGATCGACGCGAGCGTCGTATTCAGGTCGCCGAGGGTGTTGCTGATCTGCCGGAAGCTGTCGTTGAGCTCCCCGTTCTCGCGCTGGGCGGCGGCGAAGTCGCGCTCGAGGCGCTCGGCACGAGCTTGCTCCTCGTTCGCGCGCTGGTCGGCGGCGGAGCGGCTGTCCCGGGCCTGCTGGAGGTCCGCGCGCGCGGCGCTGAGCTCGTCTTGCAGGGCCTGCTCGGCGGCGGCGGCACGGGTCTGTTCATCCGCGTGCTGCTGCTTGTAATTCGTCGTCGTCTCGAGCGCAGCGGCGGTGTAGGCCCAAAAGCCCACGGCGAAGAGCAGGTTGACGACGATCAGGATCTTGACGAAGGGATGCATGCCGATCGCTGAGCCGGGGGGTGAGGAAGGCGTGGGAACCGGAAAGAAAACCGACGAGCGGGGGCTCGTTCCGGCGAAGGGGCGCGACTCTAGCGGCACCCCGCGGCACGGTCAAGACAGCGGAAAGCGGACCGCGGAGGCAACCGCTCGCACGCTCTACCTCCCCACCCGTCGGCGGTTGCAAAGGCGTGCGCCAAGAAGGAGCCCGGGGCCCAGCAGGATGAAAAGCCACCGCCAAATCAGATCGAGGTACACCGCGGGGGGACGCGGCGTGGGTCCGGTGGCGGGCCGGACCGGGATCGGCACCGTCGTGGCGAGCGCCCCGGGCACGAGCCGGTCGCGGCCATCCACCACGAGTCGCGCGATTTCGCGCCCGTCGGGCCCGAACACCGCGGTCACCCCGGAGTTCGTGCAGCGCGCGATGGCGCGCCCGCTCGCGACCGCCGCCAGCCGGGAGAACGCGACCATCTGGTCCAGCTCGTAAGAATCCAGGTACCAGGCCTCGTTGCTGACGACGAGGTGCATGTCGATCTCCCCCGCCCGCAGGGGATCGAGGAACGTCGCGAGGAACGCGTTGTCGAAGCACACGCTAGCCCCGATCCGCACGTCCCGGCCCACGGCGCGCGGCAGCTCGAACACCGCGGTGCGCTCGGCCGACACGAAGTCCGGGATGTAACCCGCGACGGGCGCGATGGCGCGGCGCACCCAACCGAAGCGCTCGAGCCCCATCAATCCCTCCGCACCCGGCACGAGGAACCGTTTGGCGCCCAACTGGCGCGGCGCGCCGGGCTTCGCGGGCCAGAGGGCGACACCGTTGAGCCGGCGCAGCTCTCCGCCGCGTTCGGTCCACACTTCGAGGCCTGCAAGGAACGACGTTCCCTCCGGGAGGAGCGCAGGACGCGCGGCGCGCCGTCCGCGGCCGAAAACTTCGCCCTGAATCAGCGGCTCTTCGACAGCGTCGAAATCAACCAACACGCGCGGGTCCCCAAGATCCCGGCGCCATGCGGGAAAATCCACGCCGGCTTCGATCCCCGCGCGCGCGGAGGGATCCACGATTTGGAGCGGCAACATCGTTTCCGCCCAGCACACGAGGTCGGGCGGTGGCTCGCCCAGGCGCGCAATGGCGTCGAGCCCCGCGCGGGTGGTGTCGCGCTGGAGATCGAAGAGATCGCGCGCGCTGGCGATCTCCATCTTGCGCTCCTGCGCGACGCTCGGCTGGACGAGTAAAAGGCGCGGCCCGGGCTCCATTTGCGGCGACGACGTGAGCGCGCCCGCAGCAAACACGGCGGCGAGCGGCGTCAGGCCGGCAATGGCCACGGGGCCATAGGTGCGCGCGATCGACAGGTCGTCGTCGATGTCGCCGCGCCGGCGCGCTTCATGCAGCCGCGCGAGCGACGCCGCGAAGCCCCCCAGCGACGCGAGCGCAAACGTGGCTCCCACCACGGAAAACACCCGCGCGCCCTCGAGCATCGTCTGCCACGCGGCGGACAAGTGCCCGAGCAAAAGCCAACCGTGTCCGATCGGCGGTGGATAGAGCGCGCGCAGCGTTTCGGCGAAGGTCCACGCTGCCCCCACTGCCAGAGGGAAAAGCACGCGCCGCCGCACGAGGGCGCGCAGGAGCGGTCCGGCGAGGGCCGCGTAGAGCCCCATGCCCAGACCCGTCGGCACGAGCGCCCCGAGCGCGACGTGTCGGATCCATTCGAGCTGGATCGCGAACCCGAGGGAGGCTCCGAACCACTCGATCAAAAACGCGAATCGCCCGGGCCGGGCAGCCGCCGCGGACCACAGGGCGATCGCGAGGACCGCCAGTGCCGGTGTGCCCTTGCCCTCCAGGGCACCCGGCCCTGCAAGGCCCAACATGCCCCAGGCAGCGACCACGGCGATCAGCCGCAGCCAGGGGTTGAGCGGGCGCTCGGGCGGCGCGGATTGCGAAGGGTCGACGGGGTTCACGGGGGCGGTCAAAGGGGGCGATAGTCGACCGGACCCCCCGCATCGAGCGCCGTGCCCGCCGGCACGACGGCAAACGCCTGGGCCTCGGCCACGGCGACCACGTCCGCGGAGCCGCGCCAGGGGATCGGAACGAGGCGCGGCAGCTCGCCTCGCTCCCGCTCGATCCGGCACGGGAGGTTCTGCTGGCGCTCGTCGGCCGCGACGGGACCGCCGGCCCAGCGCCCCGCCCAAAGGGTAGGTTCCAACGCGGCACCCGCTTCCCCAGCGAGTTTTGCGAGCGCGGGCCGGGCAAAAATCTCCATTCCGAGCAGGGCGCTCACCGGATTGCCCGGCAGCCCGAAAACCGGCTTTTTGCCCGCCAGCCCGAACCAGATCGGCTTGCCGGGTTTAATCGCAACCTTGTGGAGGTGGGGAACGACCCCGAGGCGCTCAAAAACCTTCCCGACGAGGTCGTAGCGCCCCATCGAGACACCGCCGGTCGTGATCAGGGCGTCGGACACGTCCAGCGCCTCGCCGATCTCCTTCTCGAGGACCTCCTCGTCGTCGGGAGCGATGCCCACGCGCGTCACTTCGAGTTCGAGCGCCAGGCAGCGGGCGGCGAGCTGAAGCGTGTTGCCCTCGCGGATCTGGGCGGGACCCGGACGCTGCCACGGCGGGACCAACTCGTCGCCGGTCGTCAGGATGCCGACACGCGCGCGGCGCCAGCAGGGCACCGGATGCGCGCCGATTGCCGCCAACACTCCCATGTCCGCGGGCGAAAGTCGCCGGCCGGGGCCAAACACCGCAGCGCCGTTCGCCAGGACTTCCCCGACGCCGGCGATGTGTTGGCCGGACCGCGGGCGGTCCAGCAGCGCAACGCGGTTGGAGCTGCGCCGGCTCTTTTCGACCACCACGACGGCGTCGCAGCTCTCGGGCACCGGCGCGCCCGTGTAAATCTCGACACATTGTCCCGAAGCGACCAAGCCGTCGAAGGCGGCGCCCGCCCGGCTCTCCCCCACGCAGACGAGTTCGAACTCCCCCGCGGTGTTCCGCGGACCCCCGCCGTCCTCCGCGCGCAGGGCATAACCGTCCATCATCGCCTTGCGAAAAGGCGGCACGTCCACGTCGCTCGTCAGGGCACGGGCGAGCACCCGCCCCGCGGCGTGGACGAGAGGGACGTCCTCGCGCTCCCCAAGGGGCTCGATGCAGGACAGGATCTTGGCGAGCGCTTCCGCGGGGGTCATCATCGGGCCAGAGTCTAAGGCCCACCGCGCGTGGGGCGGCGCACTCAAGAGCGCGTCCGGCAATCTCCGGGCCTCCGCTGCGTAAGCTGCTCTCGGTTTCCCCCAAGCACCCTGGCCCAATCCGTTCGGCTCGGGTGCTTTGCCCGACAGCACCATGCCCCAGCGTCCCCTGACTCCCTTCGCGCGGTGCGCACCCCGCGCGTCCCAACTAAATTCCGCGTTGCCGCGCGCCCGCAGGCGCTCCGCGATCGGCCTTTTGCTGGGCCTGATGTTCGGCGCGTGTGTCCCCCCGGACACCGACGTCGACCCGAACGGCGGCGCGGGAGCGCGACCGATCGAAGCGCCGATGGTCCTCGCCGCCGCGGTGGAGCAGCGCGAGATGGTCCAGCGCCTCGTGACAACCGCGGTCGTGGAGTCGGAGCTCGAAGTCGAGGTGGTGCCGCGGGTCGCCGGCGAAGCCGTTGAGATCCTCGTCGAAGAGGGCGACGACGTCGTGGCTGGAGCCGTGTTGGCGCGCCTCGAAGACCGCGAACAGCGCCTCGCGCGGGACGAAGCGGCGATCGCCGTACGGGATGCGGAACAATCCGCGCTGCGGCTCGACGTCGCGACGGCGGAAGCGCGCTCGCGCTTGCTTTCGGCGAACAGCGGCCTGGGTCAAGCGGCGCGCGACCACGAACGCGACACGGAGCTTGCGGCGTCCGGCGACGGCCGTTTTGCAAGCGTTTCCGCGAAGGCGCTCGAAGCCAGCAAACTTGCACTCGAGCGCGCCGAACAGGAAGCCGCCCAAGCGCAGCTCGCCATCCAGCGCGCCGCCCTGGAAGCCGCCGCCGCCCGCATCGCGGTCGAGCGCGCGGAAGTGGCGCTCAAGCGCGCCGAAGTGGCCCTTTCGGACCGCAACGTGCGCGCGCCCTTTGCAGGGCGCGTCGCGCGGCGCGACCTGCGTGTCGGCCAGCAGGCCATGCCATCCCTCGCGGCATTCGTGCTGACGGACCTCGAGGCTCTGCGGGTCGTTTTTTATCGGCCCCAGCGCGAGCTCGGCGCGTTCCTCGCCGCGGCACGCAGCGAAGGTCCGGCCCTTGCGCTCGAAGCGGGCTCGGACGCCTGGCCCGGCGCGCGCTTCGCCGGCGCGATCGAACGGGTCAGCCCGACGGTGGACGCGACCAGCGGGTCCTTCCGCGTGACGGCACGCCTGTCCCCGAACCCCGAGGAAGGCGCCGCCGTGGGGGTGCGCCTCGTCCCGGGCCTGCTCGTGCGTCTCACGCTCGTCACCGACCGTCGGCCGGATGCGCTCGCCGTGCTCAAACGCGCCGTGCAACGCGAAGGCGAATCGGCGTTTGTGCTCGCGGTATCCGATGGCAAGGTCGAAAAGGTCTCCGTCACCGAGGGCTACTCCGACGAAACCCACGTCGAGCTGATTTTCACCGCGGACACAGCCCTCGACGCCGGGGACCTCGTGGTCACCGTCGGCCCGCGCGATCTTGAGGATGGCTCGCCGGTTCGGCTCGTGTCGGCCGACGGGGTTGCCGCCGAGGCCGCGGACGCGGACGCCGGCCCCAAGGAGCGCTGATGTCGGCCGAGCCTCGCCCGCGCGGCGTGCTGGCCGTCGTCACCACGCGGCCGATCGCGATCGGCATGCTGATGCTCGCGCTCGTCGTTTTTGGCGTCGCGAGTTTTCTCAGCCTGCGCCAAGACCTCCTGCCGGAGATCAGCTACCCGGCGCTCACGGTGCGCACCACCTGGCCCGGTGCGGGGCCCGAGGACGTCGAGCAACGTGTGTCCATTCGCGTGCAAGAAGCCCTTGGAACCCTGCCCGGCCTCGTGCGCACCGCGTCGACCAGCCGCGCGGGTGTTTCGGACGTCGTGCTCGAGTTCGATTGGGGCACGCCGATGACGTTCGCCGTGCAGGACGTCCGCGAGAAGCTCGACGGCGTGTTCCTGCCGGCGGGTGTCGGTCGACCGTTGATCCTGCGCTACGACCCAAGCCTCGATCCGATCCTGCGCATCGGTATGACCGGCCTGGGCGGCGGGGAGGACGAGCGCGCGCTCGTCAACCTGCGCTGGCTCGCCGAACAACGTGTGGAGCGCGAGATCGAGAGCTTGCCCGGAGTGGCGGCGGTGATCGTGCGCGGGGGCCTCATCGAGGAGATCCACGTCGAACTCGATCCCGAAGCCGTGGCGGCGCTCAACCTCGATCCGGCCGCGATCGGACAGCGCCTCGCGCAGGAAAACGTCAATGCCGCCGGCGGGCTCGTCCGCGAAGGATCGACGGACTACGTCGTGCGGACCGTCAATGAGTTCCGCTCGCCCGAGGAAATCGCCGACCTCGCGCTCGTGCGCCGCGGTGGTGCGGTCGTGCGTGTGCGCGACGTCGCCACCGTGCGCAGCCACCACCGCCGACGCGAAGTCGTGAGCCGCATCGACGGCGCTGAATCCGTCGAAATCGCCGTATACCGCGAAGCGGGCGCCAACATCGTCGAACTGGCGGAATCCGTGCAGAACCTTGTGTTCGGAACCGCGGCCCAGCGGTCCGCGGCGCGCAAGTTGGACGAGCGCGGCGGAACCGCTACGGTTGGCGAACGCGCCGACGCCGACTACCTCGGACAGCGCCTCGCAAAAGACGCCAAGCTCACGCTGCTCTCGGACCAGTCGGTGTTCATCCGCGACGCGATTCGCGACGTGCAATCGGCGGCGGGCATCGGCGCGGTGTTCGCGGTGGTCGTGATCCTGGCCTTCCTGCGGCGCATCGCACCGACACTGATCATCGCAGTTGCGATCCCCATGTCGGTGGTCGTCACGTTCGCGCCAATGCACCTGTTCGGCGTCAGCTTGAACCTGATGTCCCTGGGCGGCCTGGCGCTGGGCGTCGGCATGCTCGTCGACAACGGGATCGTCGTGCTCGAATCCATCGCGCGCTGCCGCGAGGAAGGCGACCGACTGGCCGCCGCCGCGGTGCGTGGTGTGCGCGAGGTGGCGGGAGCGGTCACCGCGTCGACATTGACCACGGTCGGTGTGTTCGCCCCGATCGTCTTCGTGAGCGGGATCGCCGGTCAAGTGTTCCGCGACCAGGCGCTGACCGTCGTGACGGCGCTGATCGTGTCGCTGCTCGTCGCGGTGCTCTTCATTCCGATGCTCGCGTCGCGGCCGTGGCTCGCACCGCGCAGCGCCGGCGAGGGCGAGGGCGACCCTTCCGGCGACGTCGCTCCGGCGCGACCCCCACCGCGAGCGCCCTGGAGCGGCCTTTCCTGGCGCCCCCTCGCACTGCCGGGCAGCGTGCTGCTCTTCGTTGGACGATCGTTCTTGCTCCTCATCGCCGGGGTGGCCGGTGTGATCGGGATGATCGTCGCGGGCGTTTGGCGTGTGCTCGTGCTGATCGCGTGGCCGTTCGGGGCGCTGTTCGAAATCCTGTGGCGCGGGTTCGCGCGGGGCTACGACGCGGTGCTCAAAGGCGCACTCGCCGCGCCCGCGCTCGTGCTCCTCGCCGCCGTGCTGCTCGCCGTCGATGCGGGACGAAGGGTGGGAACTTTGGGTGTCGAGCTGCTGCCCGAAGTCCACCAGGGTGAGTTCACCGCACTGGTTCAGCTCGCGCCGGGAACGCCACTTGAAGAAACCGCGCGTGTCCTTGGCGAACTGTCGGCGTTCGCGCGCGCCGAGCCGCTCGTCGAGACCACCGCGCTGACCGTGGGTGTCGAGGAGGAAACGCTGACGCGCGACGTCGAGGGCTCGCACACCGGTCGCTTGACCGTGCGCCTCACCGCAGACCACGGCGGCGCCGCGGCGGAGCAGACTGTCGCGGAACGCCTGCGCGGGCGCATCGCCGCGCATCCCGCGGTGGTCGGGGTCGAGCTGCGTCGTCCGACACCCTTCGCGCTCGATGCGCCACTCGCCGTCGAGGTCCGCGGTCACGACCTCGAGACCATCGGAGCCGTCGCCATCGAAGTCGAACGGGTCCTGCGGGGTTTGCCCGAGCTCGCCGACGTGCGCTCGAGCCTGCGCCCGGGTTTCCCCGAACTGCGCCTCGTTTTCGACCGCGAACGCACGCTCGAGTTCGGCCTCGACCTCGCCGCGGTTTCGAAACTCGTGCGCGACCAGGTGCTCGGCGACGTGCCCACACGTTTCACCCGCGGCGACGAGCGCATCGACGTGCGCATCCTCGCCGACGCGGCGCTGCTCGGATCGCTCGACGACGTTTTGAACCTTTCCGTCAACCCGTCTGCACCGATCAGCGTGCCCCTGCGCGCCGTGGCGCAGGCTTCACTCGTTCAGGGCCCCGCGGAAATCCGGCGTGTGGGCAACGGCCGCGCGGTCGTGCTCGAAGCCACCCCCCGCGGCCTCGACCTGGGGGGCACACGCAACGCCGTCGAGCGTGCGCTGAGCGACCTCGTCGTTCCCGCGGACGTGACGGTGGCGCTGGGCGGACAAACGCGGGAAATGGATGAAGCCATGTACGAGATGCGCTTCGCACTGCTCCTCGCCGTGTTCCTCGTCTACGTCGTGATGGCGGCGCAGTTCGAATCCTTGCTCCAACCGCTCATCATTTTGGTCGCGGTGCCGCTGGCGGGCATCGGCGTGGTGTACGCGCTTGAACTCACGGGCACTCCGTTGTCCGTGATCGCATCCATCGGCGTGATTCTGTTGGCGGGGATCGTCGTCAACAACGCGATCGTGTTGATCGACCGCGTGAACCAGGAGCGCGCGCGGGGTTTTGACGCGCGCGACGCCCTATTGCGCGCCGCCTCCGCACGCCTGCGCCCGATCCTCATGACCACCGCCACCACCGTCCTTGGCCTCCTGCCGATGACGGGCTGGCTCGGCGGTTTACCGCTCATCGGCGCCCTGGGCGCGGGCGAAGGGGCGGAGCTGCGCGCGCCCATGGCGATCGTCGTCGTCACCGGCCTTGTCGGCTCCACCGTGCTCACGCTCGTCGTGGTGCCGGCCATCTACTTGCTCATCGCGCGCCTCGAGCGCCGCCCGCGGACCGAGGCCGCCCTCTGACGTGGAACCTTTTCCCGTAACCCCGCAATCCGCCCCTACGCCGCCGCTGTCGGACGGACCGGCGCCGACGGGATTCTTCGGCGGCGCGATCGGCCGCCCGATCGGGCTGCTCATGCTGCTCGCGACGCTGCTCGTCGTGGGTGTGCTCGCGTACACACGCATCCCGATCCAACTGATCCCTTCGGGCCTCGAAAACCCCCGTGTGTGGGTCTGGATCCCCACCGACGGAGCGAGCGCGCGGGAAAACGAAGACAAGGTCGCGCGGCCGATCGAAGAGGAACTGCGCACGCTCGCAGGCATCACGCGGGTGCGCAGTTACTCCAGCGACGGGGTCGTGCGCATCGCGGTGTCCTTCGATCCCGCGCTCGACCTGACCCTCGCGAAGGCCGAGGTCCGCGACCGCATCGAACGTGTGCGGCCGCGCCTGCCCGCCGGCGTCGACCTGATCAATTTTTGGTCCGAAGACGCCAGCCAGATGCCGCTCTCCTGGTTTGGCATCCTGCACCAGGGGGATTCGGATCGAACGGATTTCCTCGTGCAGCAGGTCGTCGTGCCGCGGCTCGAAGCCCTTTCGGGCATCGCCAAGATCGATGTGTTCGGGGACCTCGAGGACTCCGTGCGCATCCTGCTCGACGAAGAGCGTGTCCTTGCCGCCGGTGTCGATATCGGCGAACTCATCGGCCGCCTCAGCCGGGAAGCCGGCACTGAGCCGCTCGGCGAGATCGACGACGGGGGCCGGCGCTTTTTGCTGCGTGCCGACCTGCGCCCCGGCGACCTCGAAGCGCTGGCGAACTACCCCGTGCGCCGCGGCCTTGTGCTCGGGGACCTCGGTGAGATCGTGCGCGCGAAGAGCGTGCGCTCCGAACTGTCGCGCATCAACGGCGACTACGCGTACTTCGCCGTCGCGCGCAAGGAGGCGCAGGCCAACGTCGTTGCCGCGAGCCGGTCATTCCGCGCCGCCATCGAAGAGTTGGGCAAAGATCCGCGGCTCGCCGGGGAACTCTCGTTCCTGCCGTTTTTCGTGCAGGGTGACCTGATCGAAAGCTCGCTCGACCAGCTCAAGGAAACCGCGCTGGGCGGTGGCTTGTTGGCGGTCGGCGTTCTGTTGGTTTTCCTGCGGCGGTTGCGCCTCACGCTGTGTGTCGCGCTGGCGATCCCGATCTCCGTGCTGATCGCGATCACCGTCGAATACTTCGCCGGCCGTTCGTTCAACCTGCTGACGATGACCGGCATCACGCTGGCGCTCGGCATGCTGGTCGACAACGCCGTCGTGGTCGTCGAAAACATCGCGCGCCTGGGCGCCGAAGGCCATTCGCGGCGGCGCGCGGCCGAAATCGGCGCACGCGAGATTGCTCTGGCGGTCACACTCGCGACCCTGACGACGGTCGTCGTCTTCCTGCCGCTCATTTTCATGGGCGAGGACCCGCAAACCCGCACGATTTTCGGCGGCATCGGCCTGCCGCTGTGTATTTCCCTGCTCGCGAGTCTCCTCGTTGCAGTGGTGTTCCTGCCCGCCGTCGCGGCCCGCCTGCTGGGCGAACGCCCCGCCGCGGTGGCACGTTTTGCGGCGCGGCTCGAGCCTGTCGCGGCCTTGCCCGCGCGCGCCGTCGCGACAAGTGCGTTTGCGCTGGGGCGAACGTTCACGGGATCGATGGTCGCGCTGAATGCGCTGAACCGCGGCACCCTGGCGGTGCTCGCGCCGCGCGGGCGAGTGCTCGGCCCGCTCGGCTGGATCCTGCGCGCGGGGATCGCGTTCCTGGTGTTTGTGGGAGCCGCGCGCATGGTCGCGGACTCGCGCGCGGAGCTCGTGCCTTGGTTCGAATGGAACACGTCGGGTGGCGTCGCGCAGTCGATCCCGATGGCGGACCTCGCCAATGCTCCGGCGCTGTGGCGCGAAGGGGTCCTGAACGCTCCCTTCGCCCTGGCAGCGGCGATCGCCGCGGGGGTGCTGTTCGCGCCCCCTTACCTGCGACGCAGGATCTGGCGCGCGCCCCCAAGGAAACCCCGCGGCGCGCCGGCCGCGTCCATCGTCGAGATGCTCGCAGCCGCGCTTGGCGACGTCGCGGCGTGGAGCCTGCGCCACCGCCTGCGCGCCTGCACGATCGCACTCCTTGCGCTCAGCTCGGTCGCGATCCCCGCGCCGCACATCCAGATGGGCGCGTTCGCCACCGAGGACAGCGCAGATTCGGTGCGTTATTGGGTCGACTTCACCAGCGACTTCACCCTGGCCGAAGCGGCGGCGGAAATGGCGCGCCACGAGACTGCGCTTGAAGGCTGGCGCGCAGAGCTGAGCTTCAAGAACTGGATGACGAGCTTCAGCGAGCGCGGCGGCACGGTCACGCTGTTCTGGGACGAACCGCTCGCGCCTTCGCTGCGCAAGTCGAACGCGAAGCGTGTGCGCGAACTCGCACCACGGCCCGTGGGCCACGACGTCCGTTTCGAGGACAACAGCGATGGCGGTGCGTCGCGGACGCTGCTTGAGTTCCACATCAGCGGGCCGGAGAGCAGCGAACTCGAGCCGCTTGCGCTGCGCGCGGCGCAGATCCTGAAGAACGTGCCCGGGCTGCGGGAAGTGCGCTCGCCCCTCGAAGACGCGCCGCGTCAAGTCGAGCTGTCCATCGACCGCGACGTCGCACAGTCCCTCGGTGTCAATTCACAGAATGCGTTCCAATCGATCGCGTGGGGCCTGCGCGGTTTCCCGCTGCCGCGCTACTGGGACGACGGACGCGAGGTGCCGCTCTACATCGAATACGACCAGGAGCAGACCGCGGGGCTCGACACCCTGCGCGACCTCAAAGTGTGGGGCGAACAGGGACCCGTCGCGCTCACCTCGTTCGCGAGCATCGGATTTGAGCGCGGCTCGCGCGAGATCTACCGCGACAACGGACGCACGACGGTGAGCCTTGCCGCGGAGATCGACGACCCGGTGCGCGCCCTCGAGCTGGAGCGCGCGGGTTACCTCGCGCTCGGTCAACTGGACCTGCCGCGCGGATACGCGCTTGGTAGCGACGAAAGCCTGCGCGCGCGCCAATCGACGGAGATCCGCTCGCTCCTGCAAGCGCTGCTGCTTTCGCTCGTCCTCGTGTTTTTGTTGATGGGTATCCTGTTCGAAAGCATCGCGCTGCCGTTCAGCGTGCTCGTGACGGTGCCCTACGCCTTCCTGGGTGCCTTTTGGACCTTGGGCATCACCGGCACGCCGATGGATGCGATGGCGTGGATCGGCCTCATCATCCTGGGGGGTGTCGTCGTCAACAACGGCATCGTCCTGATCGACCGCATCCACCGCCTGCGCGGGGAAGGTGTGGAGCGCACCGCGGCCGTCGTGCGCGGGGTACGCGACCGCGTGCGCCCGGTGCTGATGACCGCGGGCACTACAGTCGTCGGGCTCCTGCCGATGATGTTGGCGGAACCCGCGAGCGACTCCATCGATTACCGCGGCCTTGCGGCGATCGTCGGGGGTGGCCTCGCCGCCTCCACGCTCTTCACGCTGTGGGTGGTCCCGCTCGCGTACACCCTGATCGAGGACGGAGTCGCCGCGCTGCTCGGCGCTCTCACCGCGCCCCTCGCGCTGCTCCGCGGGTGGCGCGCCCGCCGGCGCACACGACTAGAAGCCGTTGTAGCGCAGTAGGGGTCCCGGTTTACCTTCTTGCAGCGCGCCATAAGCGGCCGGATGCTGCCGCGGGTCCGCCGGAGCGGGTAACGTCTGCGGGCCATGCTCCGTGCTCTCTTCGCGCTCGTTCTCATCGGGGCGACGTCCATCGCGACCACCTCTGTTGGTTTCCCGCGCCGCGCGCATGGCCAAGATCCCGCGCCCGCCCTCGAACCCGGCCCGCCGTGGCGGGGTGTGAAGCCCGAAGGGGCGAACGAGGTTTTTGCAACGGCGGACGGCTGTGCGCTGTGCCACTCCGCAGCGCCGCGCGCCGTCGCGATGCGCTCGCCCACTGGCGAGGACCTTTCGCCCCACGGCCTGTGGCAAGCGACGGCCATGGGCAACGCGTTCCGCGACCCGTTTTGGCGCGCGCAGATGGCGCGCGAGGTTTCGCTCGCACCCGAGCGCCAGCGGGAAATCGAAAGCTCCTGCCTGCGCTGCCATGCGCCGATGGCGCACCACTCCGCGCGCCTCGCGGGCGGTTTGCCCCCGACGTTCGACGAGGTCGCCGCGGATCCCCTCGCGCTGGACGGTGTTTCGTGCACCGTCTGCCATCAGGCCGGAGCCGACGGACTCGGCACCGACACCAGCTTTGGAGGCCGCCTCGCCATCGAGCGCGGCCGCACAATCTTCGGGCCGCACGCGGACCCCGCGTCGGCACCGATGGTTCAGCACTCGCGCTACACACCGACCCACGGCCCTCACATTTCGGAGTCGGCCCTGTGCGGCGCGTGCCACACGCTGCTCGCCGAACACGGGGATCAACCTTTCCCCGAGCAGACGCCGTACCTCGAGTGGCGCAACAGCGTGTTCACCAGCGAGTCCGGGCCGAACTCCGAATCCCAATCGTGCCAGTCGTGCCACATGCCCGAGTTCGGGGCGACGAAGATCGCGCGCAACCCAGGAGGACGCGATTTCAACATTCCCCTGCGACCCGACTACTCGGCGCACCTGTTCGTCGGCGGAAACGCGTTTTTGCTCGACATGCTGCGCGAAAATGCCGAGGAGTTGGGAGTCACCGCGCCGCCGGAAGCGCTCGAGCGGACGGCGATGGCCACACGCCGCCAATTGGCGGAGCGCACCACGCGCGTCGCCATCGAAGGCGCGCGCCGCGAAGGCACACGGCTGCTGTTCTCCGTGCACGTGGAGAACCTGACGGGCCACAAGTTCCCCTCCGGTTATCCCGCGCGGCGCGCCTGGCTCGAGGTGGACGTACGCGCCGGACGGGACGTGCTCTTTTCCAGCGGCCGTTCCGACGAACGTGGACGCCTCATCGGTGTGGCGGACGAGCGCGCGTTGCCCCACGTGGACCGCGTGAGCGACCCGCGCTCGGTCCAAGTGTGGGAGATGGTTGCGGCCGACACCGAGGGTCGACCCGTCACCGACCTGTCGCGCATGGCGACCCGCATCAAGGACAACCGCCTCTTGCCCCGCGGCTGGCGTCCCGACGGTCCGCATTCGGAGCACACCGCCCCCGTGGGGACCGCTGGGGACAGCGATTTCGCCGCGGGCTCGGACCGCGTGCACTTCGACGTCGAGGTCGGCGACGGGGAGCGGACGCTGCGCATCGTCGCCTGGGTGCGTTACCAGCCGATGCCGCCGACCTGGGTCGACCCGCTACGCGCGGTGGACCACGAACACGCACGCCAGTTCGTGCGCTTCTACGACGCCGCGGACCCGCGGCCCGAGGTGGCGGGCCTCGCCGTGCGTACGGTCACGGGCGCGCCGGCGGAAGCACCCACGGACGACCGCTGACCGGGTCGCGCACAACACGTAGCGCAGCGCCATAAACGGCGCCGAGCTGCGCTTCGTGGAGCGCTTCCTCGGGTGTGCCGTCGGCCACGATCCCGCCGCCCGCCATCAGGACGATGCGGTCCGCCCACGCCGCGGCGAGGGAGAGGTCGTGGAGCGCAACACACGCTGCCGCGCCCGCATCGACACGCACACGCACCGCGCCAAGCGCCTTTGCTCCGTGCGCGGGATCGAGGCTCGCGGTCGGTTCGTCCAGCAGGAGCAGGGCGCGCTCCACACCGGCGATCTGCACGAGGGCCCGCGCGAGATCGACCCGCTGGCGCTCACCCCCTGACAACTGGTCCGCGGGGCGATCCTCGAGTTCGCGCGCGCACACATCCGCAAGCGCACGGCGCGCCGCGCGCAGATCGGACGCTGCCCGCGTTCCGTGCGGCCGCCGACCGAGCAGCACAAGTTCGAGGCAACTGAGCGCAAAGGGCACGCCGGCGCCCTGGCGCATCCACGCGCGACGGCGGGCAAGTTCGCAGGGGGGCACGAGGTCGAGGCGCGTGCCGTCGAAGCGCACCTCGCCGGTCGCGGGCGCAAGGTCACCGGCGAGCAGCGCAAGCAACGTCGACTTGCCCGCGCCGTTGGGCCCGACGAGCGCGACGAGTTCGCCGGGCAACAGCGTGAGGTTGATGTCCGTCAGCACCGCGCGCGCGCGAACTCCCCGTCCGCGCGTATAACCCAGTTTGCGGACGCGGATCACCGTATCAATGACCGTGCCAACTACCCCGCCATCCGCGCGCGGCGCGCGAAAAGCAGAACGAGAAAACAGGGACCGCCGACGGCCGCAGTGAGGATGCCAATGGGCAACTCCGCGGGAGCCGCAAACGTGCGTGCACCCGCGTCGGCGAGGACGAGCGCCGCCGCTCCGAGAAGCGCGGCAACGGGCAAAAGCGCGCGGTGCGCCGCGCCGACGAGCATCCGCGCTCCGTGGGGCACGATCAGGCCCACAAATCCGATCGAACCCGTGAGTCCGACCGCCGCCGCCACCGCGAGCGCCGATGCCGCCACCAGCACTCGCTTCTCCACGTCGACACGTACGCCAAGGGCGCGCGCTTCGGCTTCACCGAGCAAGAGTGCGTCGAGGACCTGCGCGCGCGCGATCAACACGGCGCTCGCGGCGCCAAGGCACGGCAACACCACAGCCAGAGCCGGCCATGTGGCCCGCGAAAGGCTGCCGAGGGACCAGAACGTGACGTCGCGCAGCGCTTGGTCGTCCGCGAGGAACAACGCAAATCCGGTCCCGGCGCTGAAGATCGCCGTCAACGCAACACCCACGAGGATCAAAACCGCGTTGTCGACGCGGCCGCGGCTGCCTGCGAACGCGACGACGAGCACCGTGGCTCCAAGCGCTCCCAGGAACGCCGCGACGGCGAGGCCAAACCCGCCCAGCACCCCACCGACTGCGCCGGCGCCAAACACGATCCACAACACGGCCCCCAGCGTGCCCCCAGCGGTCGTGCCCACGAGGCCGGGCTCGACGAGCGGGTTGCGAAGCAGCGCTTGCAGCGCCGCTCCCGCAAGCGCGAGCGCCGCACCCACCGCCGCACCGAGCACGATGCGCGGCGCGCGCACGTGCAAAAGCACACCGCGCTCCACGTCGCCAGCGGGTGGCCCATCGCCGAGCCCGACGGCGGCCAGCGCGATTTCCAACAGACGCCCGATTCCGATGCCGCTCGGACCGACGCACAGCGCCAGAACCACACCGACGAGCAACAGCGTGGCGCTCGCCAACAGGACGGCGAGACGCCGATTGCCGCGCCTGCGCCAGGGGGACAGCGCGGCTCCCCGACGCATTCGCAGCAGCGGGCGCCCGCCCAGCGCGGCGTTCATCGCACGGGCTCCTTGGCGCTGGGGCCGTCGCTTGCGGTGCGCTCAGCATCTCGAACGGCAAGGCCGGCCGCGGACGGATGGATCGCGCGTGCGAGCGCCGCAAGGTGCTCCCCGTGCCGCGGGCCACCGGACAGCGCCCCCGGTTCGAGCGCAACCACGCGCGCGGTCCGCGCCGCGGGCGAATCGGCGAGCGCCGGCCACAGCTTCGCCAGCGAGCCATGCCCGTGCTGCCCCGGCGTGGTGCCGATCGAAGCGACCACAATCACTTCGGGCGCGGCTGCCCACAGCGCTTCGACAGACATCGGTTTCCAACCCTCGAGCGCCGCCGCGGCATTTTCGCCCCCGGCCTCGCGGATCAAACCGTCGGCCGCAGTATTACTTCCACCGACAAGGGGCGCCCCGCCACCGGGCTGCAGCACCCACAGCACCGTGGGCCGCACGCCCGCGGGAAGCTGCGCGCGGACCGCCGTACTCTCCCTGCGCAGTTCTTCCGCGATCGCAATCGCGCGGTCGGTTTCGAACAGGGCATCACCGGCGGCTGCGATGCGCTCCAGCGCACCGTCGAGCCCATGGCCATCGGGAAGCAACACAACACGCACGCCAAGCGCGCGAAGTTGTTCGAGCGCTTCCGGGGGACCTGCCTCCGCGGTCGCGAGCACGAGGTCCGGGCGGAGCGCTGCGAGGCCCTCGACGGGCAGACTGCGCACATAACCGACCCGCGGCGCCGACAGCGGCAACCCGGGCGCGCGCGCGGCCGACAGGTCGACCCCTACGACGTCCTGGGCGCGGCCAAGCGCGACGGCCAGTTCCCCCGCCGCGCCCCCCGCGACAACGAGTCGGCGAATCGGTGCATCCGCGTCACGCGTCGCGTCCGCGCCACCGCACGCCGCGAACACAAGCGCGAGCACCGCGGCGAAGGGCGCCGCACAGCACACGCGTGCCACTGCTGTGAAGTTCACCGCGGCGAATGCCACGCGCCACCGCTCGCGCGCGATCCTGCGGCTGCTTTGGGTGCCCCGGTTGATCACGGAGCCGCCTGGGCGGGGTTCCGCGCGGATTCGTAAGGGACGAGCGAACGGCAGAGTTCGCGCCATTCGGGCAGCTCGTCGATACCCGGTTTGCGCGCGCCGAAAAGCGTGGCGCAGATGGTGCCGTCCGCGCTGAAGATCTCAAGGCTCGACACCCACCGGCCCTCCTCGGCGGGCTTGCGCACCGCAAAAACCGCGTCGATCGAGTCTTCGCGCAGGTGCAGGTCGACCACGGGATCGAGGACATTGAGCCAACCACCGCTCGCAACGATGCGCTCGAGCGGACCGGTGTGGATCTGGATGCAACCTTGGTTCCCAACAAAAACCATCAGGGGGATGTCGAGCTCGCGCGCCCCCTCGAGCACTTCGCGCACCGCGGTTTCCGGCACCCTGCGCGCCAAATCCCGCGGCACGCGGTCCACCGCTTGCCGGCGCGACAATCCGTGGCGCGCGAGAAGGCCGTGGTACTGGTGCGGATCGGTCATGGCGCGCCAACCGGATTCAAGTGCCGCGCGGTCGACCGCAGGCGCAGGTTCGGCCGCGACCGTCGGCGCAGGCGCCGCAACAACGTCGACGGTGCGCGACGTGTCGGAACTGCGCTGTGCTTCGACGAGGCGCGCGAACGCATCCGCGTCGCTCGCTTCAACCAAAAACACCTTGTGCACCGCGACACCGTCGGGGCCGTAGAACTGGATCGAGCGCGAGCGGCGGCCACGCACCGTCGCGTCCACGGCGAACGCATACGCAAACCGGCGCGGGAACAGCCGCAGGTCGATCGGTCCCCCGATTACGAGGCCGTGGTGCGGCCCAAGGTCGAGGCCCGTCCATGGCCCGACAACCTCGAGCACCGCGTGTGCGTTGCGCGTGATCGCTTTCACGGGGCCGAGCGTCGCGAGGGTTTGGAAGAGCGGCTCGAGCCGCAGTTCGAGCCGCGTTGCGTCGACACCGGCGCGGGCCGCAAGCAGGTCGAGCTCGCTAACACCCAGCGCCTCCGCGGCGTCCGAGGGAAAGAGCCGACCCTTCGCGTGTTCGAGCAGAACGGCGTGGGCGGCGAGCAGTTGGTCGGGATCGATGGGGCGGGCGCTGAAGGTTTGCATGGCTATGGGGCGATCGAGGCGTCGTGGGGGCGCCGCCGCGCGTGGCGAGGCGGCGCGCGGCGGATGGAGGAGTGGGGCCCCGGGCGCTTCGGGCCGCCCGGGGCCCCTGCACCGCCCTTTCCGGACCGAAAGGGTGGTTGCTCGGAAAGCGCGTCAGGGAATGAGGTTCTTGAGGTAGCGCACGGCGAACTGACCGGTCGGATCGCCACCGAGTACGCCGTTCGAAACGATCACCATCTCGGGCGCACCGTCGCCATCGGCGTCAAAGATTGCGACGTCGCCGGCGACAAAACCGCCCACGTCGAAGGTGACGTCGCGCTCGAACACACCCAACGTTCCTCCCTGACGCCCACCCTGATTCAGGAACAGCATCTGCTGGGCAGCAGGGAAAAAGTCGTGGGTAGCAACCAGCACGTCAGGATCGCCATCGAGATCGACGTCGGCGGTGCGCACACGCAGGCGAATTCCCGCGCCGCCGAGCGGTTCTAGGAAACTTGCGCTGTCGTCGACAAACGAGCCGATGAGACCTCCCTGCGCGCCGCCCTGGTTGATCCACACATCGTTGGAAGCCGACGTGGGCACAGCCATCACCGAGTTCGCCGTCACGATGTCGAGGTCACCGTCGAGATCGAGGTCCACGAACACCGCGTGCGCACTGCGGTCGGCAAACGCGCCCGGCTGCGAGATGCTGGTGATGTCGACGAACATGCCATCACCCAGGTTGAGGAGGAGAACGTTTTTGGCACCACCGCTCCCCACCCCGTTTTTCGTGATGAAGAGGTCGACGTCGCCATCGTTGTCCACGTCCCCCACGGCAACACTCGTGCTGCGGTCCGACGCGCCGTTCCACCCGTCGAAGAGGAAACCGTCGTATTCGGCGAACGCGCCCGTGCCGTCGTTGCGGTAGATGCGGTCAACTCCACCCGGCGCAGCAAGGTGGCCCTCGGGACCGCTGGTGACGACAAGATCCAGGTCACCGTCGCCGTCGAAGTCGCCAAAGCCGAAGTCCGACGCCTGGCCGTCGCCACCGGGGAAGCTGAGGTCGAGCGCAAAGGTGCCATCGGGCTGGTTGCGCCACAACACGTTCGGCGCGCTTGTCAGCGACTCGAATCCCCCACCTGTCACGAGGTCGAGGCGCCCGTCGCCATCCACGTCCGCGAGGGCCATCGCCGCGATCGCGCCGCCAGTGTAGGCGAGGTTTGCGCTCGCGTCGATGAACCCACCCGCGCCGTTGTTGCGCCACATGGCTAGCTCGGCTTCATTCGAGAGCACGAGATCCGCGTAACCATCGCCATCCAAATCACCCGCTTTGACGAGCAGGCCCGCAAAGTCCGCGGCCGCTGCCGGGAGCGATGCGGCCGCCGACACGAAGTGGCTACCCATCCCCGCGATCGGGTCGGGCTCGAGCGCCGTCGCGGCGACGTTCGACAGGATGAAGTCGCCATTCGCCGCAAGACCCAGGGCTTGGGCGAAGTAACGCAGGCCTGTGCCGGCGGGAAACTGGTTCGGGACCGTGGGCAGGTCGAAGCGCAGGCGGCCGCTCGCGTCCGTCGCGAAGGCGAAGAAGGGCGAGGTGACGGGAACACCGAGCGCGGGTGCCGCGCTGCCGGGCAACGGCGTGGGGGTTCCCGAAAGCCCAAGGAAAAGGATGGCGATGCCATTGGGTGTGCCACCGCGCCAGTCGACGACGATGTTGTCGCCGCCCTTCAGCGGGCCGAAGTGGAGCGGCGCGCGATCCTGTTGTGGCGTCTGGGCGAGGGCGCTCGGCAGCGCTGCGAGTCCGAGAAAAATGCCCACCAAGAGGGGCAGGCGTCGCGGTTGGAGGGCGGTTCGAGCGCCAAGGATCTCGGCGCCGCGCGCTGCGGGCGCGGACGGGCAAAAAGAAAGGTTCATGGGGCAGGTGCGGCGCGGTCGCCGTCGAGTGCGTGGGGAGTCGCGGCGGGGAACGTCCCCCACCGTCAAGCCGAGTCCTGCCCCGAATGCCTCCGTTGCAAAACGGCGTCCTCCCGAGCGGTCGTCGTGGTCTGCAACTGAGACGCAGTCTCAACTGATGGGGCGGAGTGTGGCGGTCGCAACGGGGCGCGTCAAGCGCCGCGGCGTGAATTTTTGCCCTCCTGGGGGCGCCCCGCGGACGCGGGCGAGGTTCGCTGCTCCAAAAAACCCGCCTTTCAGGGCCCCCGGACCCACGCCTTGCGGCGTCGCTATACTCCCGCTCGGTTCTTCGGCCCCCGCTTCGGCGGTCCCAGCGGCACCGGTGCCCCCAGCCGGTCCCCCTCGCCCTTTCCCAACAACCAGCGCCAACGCCATGGCCCTCGACCCCCAGCGCCGCGACGACAGTGGTGCGGCCGACAACGTCCGCCTCCGCCCCGGAACGCGCATCGCCGCGGTGACGTCCAGGTACCACGGCGAACTCACACGCGCGATGTTGGCGTCGGCGCGCGAAACGCTCAGGGAAGCGGGGTTAGAGCCGGGCCACCTGATCGAGATCGAAGCCCCCGGAGCCTACGAGCTGCCGATCCTGGCCCAGCGCCTCGCCCAGCGCGACGACGTCGACGCCGTGCTGTGTTTGGGGCTGGTGCTGAAGGGCGAAACCGACCACGACGTGCACATCGCGGGCGCCGTCGCACATGCCCTGCAGACCGTGGCCCTCGACAGCGGCAAGCCGGTGTGTTTTGGCGTCCTGACCTGCCGCACGCTCGAACAGGCGACCGCGCGCGCCAAACGCCGCGCTGAAGGCGGTCTGGACAAGGGCCACGAGGTCGCACGCGCCGCGATCGAAACCCTGGCGGCGCTCGCGAGCGCGTCGCGCCCTTCGTCCGCGGGGAACGCTGCGCACGGCGCGACACGGTCATGAAAAAACGCACACGCGCGCGCGAGCTCGCGCTCCAGTTCCTCTATCAACTCGACGTGCGCGGTCCCGAGATCCTGCCCGAGCTGACACCGTTTCTCGGCCTCGAGGAGCGCGATCCCCAGACGCTCGAGTACGCCCGTTCGCTCGTGCATGGGGTGCGCGAGCATGCCGACGCGATCGACGAGATGATTCGGTCGGTCGCGCAGAACTGGGAGATCAGCCGCATGGCGGTCATCGACCGCAACGTGCTGCGCCTTGCGTCCTACGAGCTCGCCCACTGCGCCGACATTCCGCTCAAGGTCGCGATCAACGAAGCGATCGAACTCGGCAAACGCTACTCAACGCAGAACTCGGGTGGTTTCATCAACGGCGTGCTCGACAAGGTCAAGGACCGTTATGCCTGCGCGCGCACGGCGGAGCCCAAGGGCAAAAAGCCGTCGCCGAATGCGTCCGGCCCCAAGTCCGCGGGGTCCACGGCAGGCCCGAAGGTTCGCGCTGCCGACGCCAACGACGACGCGCTGAGCGGCGACGACAGGGAAATCTGAGCGGCGATGGGACTTTTCGATCGACTTAAAGCGAAGCTCGTCAAAACGCGCGACACCCTTTCGGACGGCATCAGCGGGCTGTTCCGCGGCGGTCGCCCCCTCGACGCCGCGCTGCTCGGGGAACTCGAGGAACTGCTGTACACCTGTGACCTTGGTTCCGTGGCGACCAGCGTTGTCGCCGAGCTCGGCCGGTTGTCAAAACGCGGCGACGTGAAGGACGAAGCCGGTGTGAAAGCCGCGCTGCGCGAAATTCTCGTCCAAAAGCTCGATTCGGGTGGCGAACTCGAACTGCGCCACTCCCCCACCGTCGTGCTGGTCGTCGGAGTCAACGGCTCGGGCAAAACCACTTCGATCGCGAAGCTCGCGCACCGTTTTGGCGCCAAGGGCAAACGGGTCATCGTCGGTGCATGCGACACCTACCGCGCGGCGGCGGCCGACCAACTCGAAGTTTGGGCGGGCCGCTCGGGCGCCGCGATCGTACGCAAGGGTGAAGGCGCCGATCCGGCGGCGGTTGCGTTCGATGCGGTCGATCGCGCGATCCGGGAATCTTTCGACGTGTTGATCGTCGACACGGCCGGACGGCTGCACACGCAAAAAAACTTGATGGCCGAGCTCGAAAAAATCAGGCGGGTGATCGAGCGGCGCTTGCCTGATGCGCCCCACGAGTTCTTGCTCGTGCTCGACGGCACCAACGGACAGAACGCGGTCCAGCAGGCGCGTGCGTTCACCGCGTCGGTCGCCGTGACCGGCCTCGTGATCGCCAAACTGGATGGCACCGCGCGCGGTGGCGCCCTCTTCACGATCCAGGACGCCCTCAAGCTGCCCGTTCGCTACATCGGCACGGGCGAGAGCATGGAACTGCTCGAACCCTTCGAGCCCGGAGCCTTCGTCGACGCGATCATTGCGTCGTGAACCCGCCGCTTCGATCCACGGGTGCCAACCCGTCTCCCATGGCCGCCGATCGCCTGCTCGCGCTCCTTCTGTTGTTGCCCACCGCGATCGCTCTCGGCGCGGGTTTGTTTGCGTCAGGTCCTTGGGCGCTGGGCACGGGTGACCCCGCGCCGCTCGCGACCGGCGCGGGTCTCGCACTGCTCGCGTCACTGCCGGCTTTGCTCGCGATCGCGCTCCGAACGATTCGCGGTCCGCGCGACACACTGCCGGTGTACGCCACAGCGAGTTTTGCGACCATCGGGCTCGTTGCAATCCTCGCGTTCGTCAGCGGACGGATCACGGACACGTTCGAGCAAGACGCGGGCCTCGCCGCGTTGGCGCTGTTTGCGGGTGGGTTGATTGGCGGGGCAAGCCTCGGCCGTGAGGGCGCGCGGTTGCTCGCGATCGGTTTGTGCGGCGTGGCGCTGCTCGCGATCGCACCGGCGCTCCAAGGCTCAGCGTCCGACGCGGGCTGGGGTGGTGTGCTCGGCAACAGCGGCACGCTGGCCCACGTCGCGCTGCCCGGCGCCGCGGTGGGCCTTGGACTCGTCGCCCTGGGGTCGCGCAGCCTGCTAGCGTTGTTGGGCGCTTCGGCGTTCGCGGCTACGCTGCTGCACGCGTACCGCGCTCCCGTCCTTGCGACGGTCGTCGCGCTCTTGGCCGTAGCGGCGCTGTTGGTCGCACGCGGGCTCGGAGTGGGGTTGCGCTTCGGGCGACGCGCCGAACACACACCCGTTGTGCGCACCCCCTGGCCCGCGCTGCTCGCCCTCGTGCTGCTGGCGGCGGTGGCGGCACCGTACGCGGGCCCGCTCGTGGACACGTTTGGGTCTACCCCGACGGCGAGCGCTGTGCGCGACGATGCAGAGGCCGTCGCACCTCGCGCCGATTCGGCCCTGGGTGGTGTGGGTGTGCGTTTTGGAATCTGGAAGGCGGTGCCAGGCCTGATCGCGTCGACACCCCTCGTCGGGGTTGGGCCCGGGCAGTTCCAAGCCGCATTTGTGCCCTACCGCGATCCTGGCGAGATCGAGCGTTCGAGCCTTGGACGCGCGTTGCCCTTCGAAACGGAGGTCGAGCACCCGCACAACGATGTGCTGCGCGCGTTCGCGGAGTACGGCGTCGCCGGTGGGCTCGCATGGTTGTTGATCGCAGCGGCGGCGCTCCTTCACGGTGTCCGTCGCGCCCTCGTCGCCGACGCGCTCAGCGCGTCCCTTGGCGTGGCCTCCGCCGCGCTGGCGATCGCAGCGCTCACGCATTCGCCGCTGCTTGGAAATGCGTTGTCGGCAAGCCTCGCCGGAGCCGTGTTCGGCAGCGGATTTGCGCCGCGAGCGAACGAGCCGCGTGGGGATTCCAAGCGTGCGCGCAGCCCACGGGCGCGTGTGTTGCCCGCGCTCTTGCCCTGGCTCGTGTTGATCGCCGCACTCCTGTGCGCGCCCGGTGCGCTCGGGCTGGTCCAACACGGCTCCGCGTTTGTGGAACGCGCGCGCGCCATCGAACAGTCGGACACAGCGCTGCACGCCGCCGCACGGCAAGAACTCGGCCCCGCCCAACGAGCCTTTGGTCTTCAAGCCGCCCAGGCCGCCGCGGACCGCGCGTCACGCGCGCTCGATCTCGCCCTCGAAGCACGCCCGGATTCGCCGATCGCACTCGGCCTCGCCGCGCGCGAGGCCCTGCGCGCCGGCGATGTGGATCGCGCGGGCGAACTCAACACCGCCCTGCTTTCCCACCGGCCCCACCAGATCGAAGGAAGAGTGCGGCGCGGGTTGATCGAAGTGCGCAGAGGTCGAGTCGACGCGGCGCGCGCGACGTGGCGCGGTGTGCTCGAACTCGACCGCTTCCAGCCTGCCGCGGCGTGGAACCTCGTGCGGCTCGACCTGGAGCACGGCGCCGTGGCGGACGCGCGCGAGCAAGCTCTTGCTTTCGCCACCGCGGGGCGCAGCGTTGAACCCCTGTGGGACCTGATCGCCGAAGCCCAATTGTCGGGTTGGGTCGCGCCCGATCCTCTCGCGACGATCGTCAAAGACGCGGGGCTCTTCGAAGTGGGTGTGGCGCTGCCGGAAGCGCTCTTTGGGCGCGCGACGGCGCTTGTCGAAGCCGCGCGGGACGCTCCGCCCGGCGCAGCGGCAGCGACGGGGTTGCGCGCCGCGGGCCTCGAATCCCTCGCGCACGCGCTTTGGGCGGCGCAGCACATTGAGAGCGGCGATGGGGCTTCCGCGCGGCGCTCTCTACGCCAGGCCCTGCGCACGAGCCGCGTTCAGGGCCGCGTGGGATCGCCCCTCGTCGCGCTGGAACTTGCCGCGCAGGAAC
This sequence comes from Planctomycetota bacterium, assembly GCA_038246255.1. Classification (GTDB taxonomy): domain Bacteria; phylum Planctomycetota; class UBA1135; order UBA1135; genus RI-242. The sequence continues at coordinate 8,294 of JBBRWC010000032.1, read as the reverse complement.
TGCGGATGGGAGCTGCCGACGCCGCACGCGGGCTGCTCGAAGAATCGCCCCCCACACCCCGCGCGCTGGCCGCCGCGCGCGCGGACTCGATCGCGGACCTGCGCGCCGCGGGGCTCCTCGCGCAGCCGGCGCGCTGACGACGCGCGGCGCTCGCCTTCCCGGGCGCTGCCGAGTGGGATCTCGCACCCCGAGCCTGGAGCGCGCGATGGATCGTGTTTCCTCAGCCGTTCGACGGAGGCGGCAATCCATACTAAAGCGAAACAGTGGCGGCGAGGCCCGCCCCCGCGCCCGATTGCACCTTGCGGGTAGACCCGCTTCGCCCTGTCAGGCCAGGCGCGCGGCGCGGCGGCATGGGCGTTTTCGCCGATCTCTAACAGCTCCCAGCACCACCCGCGACCAGACCCAGGGGCAATGCCGTCCTTGGTGTTGGGAGGGCGCGCCGAGCGACCCGCGCGGGTTTCCCATCGTCGCCCTTGCACCCGGGCCGGGCGATATGCATAGATATGCCGCTGGAGCGCATAGCTATGCAAAGCACAAAACAGGATTCCGCCGCGGGCCCCGGTCCACGACGACGGGCGATCGTCGAACTCCTCGCGCGCGGACCGGTCGCGAGCCAAGAGGAACTGGGCGAACGCCTCGGCACCAAGGGCTTCGACGCCACCCAAGCGACCTTGAGCCGCGACCTGCGCAGCCTCGGCGTCGTGAAGGGGCCGAGCGGTTACCAACTGCCGACGCCGGCCCAGGGTGGCGGCGGTGCACCCCCGGAAGTCCGCCTCGCGGCGGCGGTGGCGACGTGGGTGACGAGCATCCGCGTGGCGGGCCATTTGCTCGTCTTGCGCACCCCCCCCGGCGGAGCCTCCGCCCTGGGCCTCGCCCTCGACCAAGCCGGCCTCGCGGAGGTTGTCGGCACCGTCGCTGGCGACGACACCGTCATCGTCGTTGCGCCGACTCCCGCCGGGGCGCGGCGCCTCGAACGGCAACTGGACCGCCTCGCTCAAAAAGCCGCGCGATGATCCGCACCACCCAACAGGGCGCGCGGCCGCGGGTCGCCGTCGTGGGCGCCAGCGGTTACGCCGGGCGCGAGCTGTGCCGCTTGCTCGAGCGCCACCCCGGGCTTGCGCTCGCGGGCCGCTTCAGCGCCCGCACGGGTGTCGATCCCGAACCGCCCGCGTTGCCGGTCGACCCCACCGTCGAGCGCCTCGACCTCGAGCGCTTGGACGGTCTCGACGGTTTGTTTGTGTGCGCGCCCCACGGCGCCACCGCCCAGCTTGTCGTCGAGGGCCTCGACCGCGGCCTGCGAGTCGTCGACCTGTCCGCGGATTTTCGCCTGCGCGACGGCGCGCTCTTCGAACGTGTCTACGGAAGCGCGCACCCCGCGCCCACGTTGCTCGACGAGGCGGTGTACGGCTTGACCGAGCATCAGCGCGAGCGTGTGACGGCCGCGCGGCTTGTTGCGAACCCGGGCTGCTATCCGACGGCGGTGTTGCTCGCGCTGCGACCCCTGGTTGCGGCCGGCCTCGTCGCGCAGGGCAGCTCCGTCATCGCGGACTGCAAGAGCGGGCTTTCGGGCGCGGGCAAGGAACCCAGCTCAAAAACCCACTTTGGCAACGTACATGAGAACTTCTCCGCGTATGCCGTCGGCAGCCACCGCCACCAGCCCGAGATCGAGCAGGAAGCGCTCGGCGCGCGGGTGGTTTTCGTGCCGCACCTGTTGCCGGTGTTCCGCGGCATCCTCGCGACGATCTACCTCGAACCCGCGGCGGGCCTCGACGCGTCGACGGCTCTCGCAGTGTTGCGGGACGCCTACGGAAGCGAAGCTTTTGTGCGCGTGTTCGAGCGCGGCTTGCCCGAGCTTTCGCGCGTCCAGCACACGAACCAGTGCCACATCGGCGCGGCGGATGCATTTGGCCGCGTTGTGCTGGTGGCATGCCTCGACAACCTCGTGAAGGGCGCGGCGGGACAAGCGCTGCAGAACATGAACCTAATGCTGGGGCGACCGGAGGCGGAGGGGCTTTCGTGAGCCGCCAGCTCGCCCTCGTGAAGATCGGCGGTGCGCAGATCGACACGGCAACCGGGCGCGCTCGGCTCGGCCGCTGTGTGGCCCGCGCGCGCGAGGCGGGCTGGGACATCGTGCTCGTCCACGGCGGTGGTCCGCAGATCGCCGCGTTCGCGGCGCGACTGGGTTTGGAAGAGCGTCGCCACCTGGGACTGCGCATCACCGATGCCGCAACGGCGGAGGTGGTGCTCGCGGCGCTCGCGGGCACGGTCAACAAGGAGCTCGTGCGTGCCCTCGCCGCGACGGGAGTGCCGGCGGTCGGCGTGTGCGGCGTGGACGGCGGGCTGTTCGGCGCGCGCCGTTTGGGCGCGGCTGCCGATTCCGGCGTCGATCTGGGATACGTCGGCGAGCCCGATGCCATCGATCCTCACATCGTGCACACCCTGCTCGACGCGGGTTATGTGCCCGTCGTCGCCACGGTCGCGTCGCGGACCGTGGACGAGCCGTTCTACAACGTCAACGCCGACCACGCGGCGGGCCCCCTCGCAAGTGCCCTTGCCGCAACGAGCCTTGTTTTTCTGACAGACGTGGACGGTGTGCTCGACGCAGAGCGCCGCCCCATCCTTGCGCTTGACCGCGCGCGTATGCGCACGCTGGTCGACAGCGGTGTGATCACCGGCGGCATGCTCCCGAAAGTCGCCGCGGCGCTCGCGGCCCTCGCCGCGGCGCCGCACACCAAGGTCCGCATCGCACCCGGCGCCGGTGCACCGAAGCGCGGCGAACACGCCGTCTTGGATGCGCTGCTCGGCACAACGGGCACCGCCTTCGTCGAAGCGCACGCAAACGCGGAGGTGCACTGATGGACGAACATGTCATCCGTCTCTACGCCCGCTCGAACCAGGTTTTTGTGAGCGGCAAAGGTGCAACACTCGTCGACACACAGGGAACGTCGTACCTGGACTTCCTGGGGGGGCATCGCCGTGAGTGCCCTCGGCCACGCGCACCCGCGCCTCGTGGAGGCCCTGCGCGACCAGGTCGGAAAGGTGCTCCACACCAGCAATCTGTTTCGCCACCCCTACACCGAGGACGTGGCGGGCCGCCTCGTGCGTTTGGCGGGAATGGAAGCCGCATTTTTCGCGAACAGCGGCACCGAAGCGAACGAAGCGGCGCTCAAGCTTGCGCGGGCGCACCAACACCGCCGCGGGGATGCGAAACGCACGGGGTACGTTGCGCTCGAAGGCAGCTTTCACGGCCGCACGATGGGCGCGCTTTCCGTCACACACACCGCGAAGTACCGCGCGCCTTTTGAACCGCTGATTCCGGGTGTGGTGTTTACACCGCCGGACGACAGCGCCGCGCTGGAACGCACGCTTCACGACGTCCGGCCCGCAGGGTTGATCTTGGAGCCGATCCAGGGCGAGAGCGGCGTGCGCGCGCTGTCGATTGATTTTCTGCGCGCCGCGCGCGAGCTGTGTACTCAAACCGGCACCGTGCTGATCCACGACGAAGTCCAAGCGGGCTGCGGTCGCACGGGCACGTTCCTCGCCGCCGACGCGGCGGGGATCAAGCCCGACGTCGTGACACTCGCAAAACCCATTGCGGGCGGTTTGCCGATGGGCGCGACGCTGGTGTCTGCGCCCTTCGTCGACGCACTGCAGCCCGGTGACCACGGCACGACGTTTGGCGGTGGACCGCTGGTGCTGCGCGCCGCGCTCGTGTTTCTTGAGGAACTCGAAGAGCACGGCCTCTTGGCAACCGCCCGCGCGCGTGGACTAGAACTCCAGGCGGGGCTCGCGCAGCTCGTCCGCGACTTTCCCATCGCGATCGAGGCGCGCGGGCGCGGCCTGATGGCCGGTTTGCGCGTCGCCGTCGACGTGAAACAAGTCCAAGCGACGCTGCTCGCGCGCGGCTTGCTCGCCACCACCGCCGGCGCCGACGTGCTGCGCCTGTTGCCCCCCTTTGTTGTCACCGCAGAAGAAGTCGACCGCGGTCTTTGCATCCTGGCCGAAACATTGAAGGAGCTGTCCGTCCGATGAGCCCCAAGGTCCTCCCCACGATCCCGCGCCTGCCCACCAAGGACATGCTCGCCATCACGCCTTTGGGCGGAGGCGACATCCACAACATCTTCAAGCTGACGGCGGCCATGAAGGCCGACAAAGCGGCATACGCGAAAGTCCTGGACGGCAAACGCCTGGCGATGCTCTTCGAAAAAGAAAGCCTGCGCACACGCTTCACCTTCGACCTTGGCATCCAGGACCTGGGTGGCAGCGCGGTGTTCCTCGAGCACCGCCATGCGCGCTTGGGCTCGCGCGAATCGATCCCGGACATCGCGCGCAACCTCGAGCGCTGGGTCGATGGCATTGTGGCACGCGTCTACAAACACCGCCACGCCGAAGACCTGGCCGTCAACTCGCGGATTCCGGTCATCAACGGCCTGTCGGACCTGATGCATCCGTGCCAAGCGCTCGCCGACTTCTTCACGCTTTTTGAGAAGTGGGGCGACCCGCAGGGCCGGCTCGTCACCTACGTTGGCGACGGCAACAACACGTGTCATTCGCTGATCCAAGTCGCGGCGCGCCTCGGGGTCCACATGAACGTGTGCACGCCCGAGGGTTACGAGCCCAACAGCCGCATCCTCAACGAGTCGATGGTGGCGGCGCGCGAAACCGGTTCCGAGATCCGCATCCTCGAAAGCGCGGACGAAGGTGTGGTCGGCGCGGACGCCGTCTACACCGACGTGTGGGCGTCGATGGGCCAGGAAGGCGAGATCGAAGAGCGCGCCGCCGTGTTCCACGACTACCAGGTCGACGAAGATTTGATGTCGCGCGCGAAAACCGACGCGCTCTTCATGCACTGCTTGCCGGCGCACCGCGGCAGTGAAGTCACGACCGCGGTGATGGACAGCCCCGCATCGATCGTGTTCGACATCGCCGAAAACCGGCTCCACGTGCAGAAGGCGCTGATGGCCATGCTGCTTTGCAACCGCTGACGTCACCTTCGCACGAGCCTTCAAATGTCCAAGAAGATCGCCCTCGCCTACTCTGGCGGACTCGACACGTCCATCATCATCCCGTGGCTCAAGGAGCACCACGATGCCGAAGTCCACGCGGTTTGCGGGGACGTCGGGCAGGGTGAAGAAGAGCTCGCCGGTCTCGTCGAAAAGGCTCTGGCCACCGGAGCCGCCTCGTGCCGCGTTGTCGACGTGCGCCGCGAGTTCGTCGAGGATTACCTGTGGCCCATGGTGCGCGCGCTCAGCGTGTACGAGGGCCGCTACCTGCTCGGCACGTCCATCGCGCGGCCGCTGCTGGCCAAAGCACAGGTGGACTATGCGCGTGAGGTTGGCGCGACGGCGCTCGCCCACGGTTGCACCGGTAAGGGCAACGACCAGGTGCGGTTCGAGCTTGCGTTCCAAGCCCTCGCGCCCGACCTCGACGTGATCGCCCCGTGGCGCACCTGGGACATCAAGAGTCGCGAGGACGCGCTTGATTATGCGGATTCGCGCGGCATCAAGGTCACCGCAAGCCGCACGAAGATTTACTCCCGCGACCGCAACCTGTGGCACGTCAGCCACGAGGGTGGCGTGCTCGAGGATCCGGCCGCCGCACCGCCGACGGACGTGTGGATCATGAGCGTCGACCCGGCGGACGCCCCCGATACCGCGGAAGAACTGACGCTGTCCTTCGAGGGTGGTGTGCCGGTGCGGTTGGATGGCGCAACATTCACACCCGAGGACCTGGTGCTCGAGCTGAACCGCCGGGGCGCGCGCCATGGTGTCGGACGCGTCGACATCGTCGAGAACCGTTTGGTCGGTATGAAGTCGCGCGGCCTCTACGAAACGCCCGGCGGCACGATCGTGTACGAAGCCGCGCGAGCTTTGCGCGCATTGACGCTGGAGCGCGACACGGCGCGCCTGTGCGAACGCTTGGCTCTGGATTTTGCCGATCTGATTTACACCGGTCGCTGGTTCGCGCCGGCGCGCGAGGCGCTGGCCGCGTTCTTCGAAAAGGCGACCGAGACCGTGTGTGGGCGTGTGCGTGTGCGGCTCTTCAAGGGTCAAGCGACGGCTATCGGCGCCGCGAGCGAAAACTCGCTCTACAGCGAAGGCCTCGCGACCTTCGGCGCCAGCGCCGCGTTCGACCACGCGGACAGCGCCGGCTTCGTCAAGCTCTACGGCCTGCCCAACCAGGTCGCCGCCGCCGTGCGCCGTCGCCGCGTGGACTCTGTCGACTCTGTCCTGGAGCGCCCGTGAGCGGCACCGGCTTGTGGGGCGGGCGCTTCGCACAAGCGCCGAACGAGGTGTTCCTGCGTTTCCAGGAGAGCCTTTCGATCGACGCGCGTTTGTGGCGCGAGGACATCGCGGGCAGCATGGCCTGGGCCCGCGCGCTGTGCGACGCCAGCGTCATCACCAAGGACGAGGCCAAGCAGCTCGAAGCTGCCTTGGAGGCCATCGGCACGGAGATCCACGAGGACGAAGGTGTGATCGCGCGCTCCGGTGCCGAGGACGTGCACAGTTTTGTCGAAGGAGCACTCGTCGCGCGTGTGGGCGCGCTTGGCAAAAAGCTCCACACCGGCCGATCGCGCAACGACCAGGTCGCAACGGACTTGAAGTTGCACCTGCGCGGGCTCGTGCACCGTTTGGACCTGGCCGCGCGGGATCTGCAGCTTGCGCTCGTGGAGCTCGCCGAGCGCACCCACGACCTCGCGCTGCCCGGTTACACCCATTTGCAGCGCGCGCAGCCCATCACGGCGGGCCACCACGCGCTCGCCTACGTGGAGATGCTGGCCCGCGACCGCTCGCGCCTGGCCGACGCGGAAGAGCGCATGGACACGTGCCCGCTCGGTTCCGGCGCGCTTGCGGGCACTGCGTTTCCCATCGACCGCGAAGCCCTCGCGGAAGATCTCGGGTTTGGCGGCGGAGCGACACGCAACAGCCTCGACGCGGTGTCCGACCGCGACCACGCGCTGGAGCTGACTTTCGTGGCGAGCACGATGCTGTTGCACCTCTCACGCCTTGCGGAGGATTGGATCTTCCTGGCGACCCAGGAAGCAGGGCTGATCGAGCTTTCCGATGCGGTGTGCACGGGCTCGAGCCTGATGCCGCAAAAGAAAAACCCCGACGCCCTGGAGCTGGTGCGCGGCCGCGCCGGACGGGTGTTTGGCAACTTGCAGGCGCTGCTCGTGCTGCAAAAGGGCACACCTTTGGCCTACAACCGCGACTTCCAGGAGGACAAACGCCTCCTGTTTGACGCGCTCGACAGTGCCATCGATTGCTTGGTCGTCACGGCCCTGGTCGTGCGTGGTGTGCGCCACCGCGAGGATGCGTGCCGCCGTGCGGCCAGCGGCAGCTACCAAAACGCCACGGATCTCGCGGATCTGCTCGTGGCCGCCGGCGTGCCGTTCCGCGACGCCCACGAACGCGCCGGCCTCGCGGTGCGCCGCGCGCTGGAGCTGGGCGTCGAACTTGAACACCTGCCCGGCGCCGACCGCGCCAAACACCTCGCGGAACTGACCGGTGACTTGTCCGAACAACTTGGACTTGCTGCCGTGCTCGCGCGCCGCGAAACGATCGGCGGCACGGCGCCCGCGCGTGTGCGCGAAGAGGCCGCCCAATGGCGCGCCGCATTGGAAGACGAAAAACAAGACCCGCTCGAATAACCCCGATCCCATGTCGTTCCAATCCACGTCGCTCCAATCCACCACCCCGTCCCTGCCCCAGGGGATTGTTGCTTCCGCCGCGCAAGCCGGCATCCGCGCGCGCAAAAGCTGCCTTGACCTCGGGTTGTTGCTCAGCGACGAAGCGCGTCCCGCGGCGGCGCTCTTTACCCAGAACCTGCTGCTCGGCGCCCACGTGCCTGTGTGCCGCGAGCACCTGCAAAAGTCCGGCGGCATGGTGCGCGCCGTGCTGGTCAACTCCGGCAACGCGAACTGCTCCACCGGCGTACAGGGCCTGATCGACAACCGCCGCATCGCCAGCGCCTTGGCGGAGCTGATCGGCTGCCCCCCGCACGAGGTGCTTTACCTTTCGACCGGTGTGATCGGCGCGCGCCTGCCCGTAGAGAAGATCCTCGGCGCCCTGCCCGAGCTCGTGGGGGCGGACGGCCAACGCGGCATCGGGGCCTTCGCTCAAGCGATCCTGACCACCGACATGGTGCCCAAGACGGCGGGCCTGGAGAGCGCCTTGGCGACGATGTCGGTGGTCATGATCGCATGTGCCGCGTCAAACCAGTTATCTGCGCGCATGTTCGCCACGCAACCCGGCAGGCCGGCGGCAATCCTGTCAACCGGCAGCGGCTCCATG
>JBBRWC010000031.1:0-34327 GCA_038246255.1 Planctomycetota bacterium | reverse complement strand
CGCTGCTGCGCGGTCGGCATAGCGCCCGCGGCGAGCCGCTCGCTGGCTTCGGCGCCCGCGGCATCCGCCTGCGCGGCGCCTTGGAGGGCCTGCGCGGCGCGCTCGGCGACCTCGCGGGCGAGGCTGGGTTGCGCGCCGGCAGCGGGGGCTTGCACGGCTTCGAGGCCGCCGCGGGCCTCGCTGCGGGCGCGCGCGGCTTCGGCGCGGGCCGCCGCTGCGCGCTTTTCGAGCGCGAGCGCGGCGGTGCGCGCGCGCGCGGCGGCGGCGTCCTGCTCGGCACTCGATTGACCCGCGTCCGCGAGGTCGCGCGCGGCGGCCGCGAGGGCGGCGGCGACTTCGCCGGCCACGTCCTTCGAACTTTGGTTGGCCGCGGTCTGTGCCGCCGCCGCCGCATCGGCCGCCGCAGCTTCGAGTGCTTCGATGAGCGCTTCGGCGCGGGCCGCGCGCTCGGCTGCCTCGCCCTGTGCGAGTTCAGCCGCCATGTCGGCGAGTTCCGTGGCCGCCCGTTCCGCTCGCGCGGCGTCGGCTTCCGCGCGCCGGGCTTCGACCAACGCACCGCGCGCGGACTCGAGGCGCTGACGTTCGTCCGGACGCCAGCGCGCAAGCACTTCGCGGTCGGTCGCCTGGTCGCGGCGCAGCCGCTCGAGCTCGCGCGCGAGCGCTTCGTACTCAAAGTCCCGTCCCGCGCGGCTGGCTTCGAGGGTTGCCTCGAGCACCGCGGCTTGCTTGGCTGCAAGTTCGGCGAGCCGCGTCGCGGCCGCGCGCTGCTCGGGCGTGCGGGCTTCCTCGCGCAGGCGCTGGATCGCGTCCTTGACCTCGCGCTCCTCACGCGCGAGCTGTTGGATTTGCTCGCGCCGCTCCGCGAGGGTGGCGAGTTGCTCCTCCACGTCCTCCCGTTCGGTGCGGTCGAGCAAGACGTCGAGCAGCGCCTGCAGTTCGGCGATGGCGCGGTCCTGCTGCTCGAGGGCGACGAGCACTTGCCCCGCGTCGAGCGCAAGTTCGCTGCTCGCCATCCATTCTTCGAGGCTTTGCGCTTGTGCCTCGCGCTGATCGAGTTGTGCGAGCGCGCCGCGCAAGAGTTCAACCGTGCGCGAGCGTCCCTCGGCGGAAAGCCGCGACTCGAGCAACTGCATCGTTTGGCGCAGTCGCTGCAATTGGCGCCGCAGGAGCGCCTGCTCTTCGCGGATGCCCGCCAGTTCCCGCGGCGCCTCGCCGTCCGTTTGTGGAGCGCTGGCGAACGCTGCCCGCGCGTGGGGACTCACGAGGCGGGGGTCGCGAGCGCTGGGACCGATCGGACCAGCGCCCGCCGCGGACCACGCGCACGCCCACAGGACGAGGCCGGCGGCGATGCTGCGCGGGGCGAGGGGAAGGCGTGCAGGGCGTTTCATGGATATGCGTGCGACCCAGGTGTTGATGGCGCGGTTTGGGGCGGATGCTGCGCGGTGTGCTGATGGCTGATCCTGCGACTCAGGGCTCAACGTTCGTTGGCGAAGCGCCGCGTGCGTTCGCGCAGCCCGCGCTGGCGCTCGAGCATGTCGCGTGTTTGCGACAGCACGGATTGGAAGTCATCCCACTCCGACAGGCGCTCCAGGAGATCCTCGAGCCGAGCGAGGGCGCTTGCTTGCGCCGCGTACGCACGTTCGAGCGCGGCGCGCCGCGGCGGCGCATCCACGGCCCCGAGAGCGATTTCGAGGGCCTCCGTCGCGCTGCGGGCGTCCTTCGCGCGCAGTTCGAGGCCAAGGTTCGCGAGCCCGACGAGGTGGGTGGCAAAGCCCGCGGCCGGGGCGCCCGCTGGGGGAGCGGGGCGCTCCGCGTGCCAGGCGATGAACTCCTGCCACGGCGCGATCTGGAAACTGCGTGTCGACGAAGCAGCGAGCAGGCCGTCGAGCCGCTCCAAAAGATCGTCCGCGCCGGGGTCCAGCCGTGCGTAAACGGCGAGCTCGACGACACCCGTCAGGTCGCGCACGAGGGTCTCGGCGTCCGCTTCGATGCGGCGCTGGCCGTTGAGCGCGCTCGAGATCGCGCGGGCGTCCCCGCGAGTGTCCGCGGTCTCGGCCGCATCGTGCGCGCCGAGCAACTCGCCCACGCGCTCGCGGCGCTCGCGCTGGAGCGTCGCAAGGGCGGCGGCCTGGGCGCGCGCGCGGCCCAAGCGTTCCTGCACACGCCGCAGAAGTTCGTCGTCCGCGAGCACACGCACGCGCACACCCGAGCTCTTGCCCTCCTGGGGCGGCTGCGCGTTGTCGCTGGCGAACGCTTCGAGTTCGATCTGCGCGCCAGCGACTTCGCGCGTTGGAGCCGCGCCCGCTGCGAGCAGCGCTCCGACATCGAGCCGCACCGAACCCGCGCGTTCGCGCTGGGGCACCGCGACGGCGTCGGCCACGGTTTGTGGAGCCGGCGCCGCGAAGTCGTCCCCGTGGGTCCAGGCTTCCACGCCCGCGATCCGCGCGCGCCAGCCGAACCGCGCGAGCCCGAAGTCGTCCTTCGCGAGCACACGCAGCGCGACCGCGCCGCGGGCGCTCGTTTCAACCTCGGTGCGTGTGGGCGCGATCTGCTCGAGCTCCGGCGGGCGGTCCGGTACGACGTCGATGGCAAAGAGGCCAGGATCGGGGTTGGCGAGTCCGCGGCTGTCCGTCAGTTCGAAGCGCAGACGGACGCTCTGTGTGGCCTCGAACTCAAATCCTAGCCCTTCCAGCGCATCCGCACCCGGATAGGGCCGTGGGACGAGGTCGATCAGCACATCTTCGGGCAGGAGCCGGGCGCGTCCCGTGACGTCGACCGGATCGGTGCGCAGCACCACGGACAGCATCGAGCCCGCGACAACCCGCGCTCCGCGGTCGAACACAACTTCGGCGGGCCGTCCGGTGTGCGCGGGCGGCTCAATCCCGAGTGCGAGTCCGACCACTTCGGGCGGCTGCAATACGAACAGGCGAACCTGTGCACGGCCCGATTGGTCGTCGCCGCCGCGCGCGGCGAACTGGGTGTCCTCCTGGACGCCGCGCAGCACCGTTCGGTAAGTACCGCCGCGGGCCTCGCCGCCGCCGACCCGCGCAACGGTCACGCGCCGCCCGCTGCCGAAGTCGAGCTGGACCTCGCGCGGAGCCTTGCCGCGTGCGCGCACGAGGATCGGCACGTCGGTGCCGCGTGCGACCTCGACTTCCAGGCCGTGCTCGCCAAGGGGGCGCACCCGCGCCGCGCCCTCGGGCAGCGGGATCTCGATGGCGAGCTGGGTCGCGTTCGGCCACGGCGTGTCGCGGCCGAGGAGGCGCTCGAGGAACACGATCCCGTGCGCGGGTGCCGCGCTGAAGGCCGCGGCGAGCGCGATGGCCGAGAGCGCCCCTGCGGCAAGGCGCTGCAACGGGCCGCTGCGGTCGAACAGCGGCCGACGGTCGATGCGCGCTGCGCGGGCGTCCGCGCGCGCGAGCACACGCTCCACGAGGGCCGCGCGCAGGGGCGGCGCGGTCGGGCTGGGCGCGGTCGGGCTGGATGCGTCGGCGTCGGACCGGCGCGCTCCTGGAACGCCTGAACGAGGATGGGCCTCGCCGGGCTCCGCCTGGAAGCCGACGGCGCTCACGAGCAGCTCGTCCGCGTCGGGATCCGCCCGTTGGGCGAGCAGCGCGAGGCCCGCTCGGTCCGGGATCCGCCGCACGTTCTTGAGCCCGAAGTGCCACAGCGCCCACAGGGGCGCGCCGACGATCAGGAGGGTGTGCCACAGCCGCACGGCCCGCGGTACCCCGAGGACGAAGTCGGCGAGGAAGGCAAACACGGCCGCGCCCGCGAAGGCGAGCAGGGCGCTCCCCGCGCTCGAGAGCACGACGGCCCGGACGAGATCCGCCCGCACCGCCTGGAGCAGACGTTCAAGCGCGGGGGTGCGTCCCAAGGGGGCGTCCACGCGCCGCTTGGGCGTCGGCGAGGTCGCGGCCGGCGCCGTGCGCGGGTCGGGCGGGGTGCGTTTCGCCATGGGGAGAACTAGCGCTGGAAGATCGGCAAGTAGCGAAAAGGGATTTCGAGGATCAGGACACCCATCGCGGTGCCGAATGCGGTGCCGGGCCCGACCTGGTTCGGGAAGCTGCCGTCCGGGCGCTGCATGCGCAGGATTTCGGCCCGGGCGGATTCGAAGTAGGGGGTCCAGTAGTCGACCCCCCCCTGGGTCCCCGCGGTGTACATCGCCTGCACGCCGTAATAGTGACCGTACCAGAAGAAGTAATGGCCACCGCCATCGCGCCCGAAACCGCGGTTGAACGAGTCCAGGTTGCGCCGCAGGTAGTCGAGGCCCATCCGGATGGCGTCGTCCGAGTAGATCCCGAGTCCGTGCAGTGAGGTCACACCTGCTGCGGTCAGGGGGAAGGAGGACCGCGAAGTCGATCCGCGCTGGTAGTTGAACGCTCCCACCTCGTCCACGAGCGTACGGCTGCGAAAGCTGCGCCCCACATCACGCTCGGTGATCGCCGAGTCCACGACGTACTGGGCGGCGCGGTCCACGGTGCCCCGCGGCACCTCGATGCCGATGTTGCGCGCGGCACGCAGGGCGAGCACCTGGCACACAACGATCGACATGTCCGAGTCGGGCGCGAAGGGCTCGTAGCGCCAACCCCCTTGGGCGTTCTGCGCGCGGACGATGAAGTCCACGGCATTCTGCAGACGCCCACGCACATCCTGGCGGTGCGTCATGCCGTAGATTTCGGCGAGGAACAGCGTCGCAAACACATGGCTGTACATGCGCGTTCCGCCGGACGTGATGTAACCGTCGTCCTTCGCCGCTGCGAGGACCCATTTGAGTCCGCGCTCGACGGTGTCGCCGTACTCACCCCGACCGGGAAGGTGCCCGCCGCCGAGGAACGCCATCAATGCGAGGGAGGTCACGCCGACGTGCCCGCCCTCGGTGAGATACTGGTAGCCGTTGTTGAGCTTGTAGCCGATCTTGCCGTCCCAACTCCCGTCGGGATTTTGCGCGGCGGCAAGCCACGTAAGCCCGCGGCTAACGGCTTCGACCTGGGCCGCGCTGATCGCATCGCCGTCGTCGGCGCGCTGCGCGGCGGGCATGCGGTCCGCGGCCCGCTGGGGTGCTGCGTCGAGCGCAGGAGTCCAAAGGCCGAGCACGAGCGCGAGCGGTGCCGCGCGCGCGAGGATTGATTTCATCGTCATCGCGTTTTTTCGTTTGCGCGCCAGATTTCGAGGCGGCTTTCGCGCCCCGAAGGCGAGCGGCCATTGACCCACAGGCTGTCTCCGAGCACCAACAACCCCACGTCTTCCACCCGTGCGTAGGCGCTCGGCAGCACGCGCGCGTCGCGCCGCGCACCGCTGGAGAGGTCGAGCAGCACCAGGTGCACCGCGCGGCGATTGCGGGTGCCGGGATCGCGGGTGACGTAGGGTACGATCGCAAGGTCGCGGGACACCGCCGGCGCCGGCCACGCACCTTCGTAGAGCTCCTCGGGCTGCACCGGCAAGCGCTGGATCCAGCGCCGACCGCTGCCCAGGTGCACGGCGGCAACCGGCGTTCCCACCGATCCTGGCGTGCAGGTCGCCACAAAGAGGAATGGCGCGTCGAGCCGATTGAGCCGCGCGTGCAAGACACCCATCAGGCGGTCATCGCGGCCGAGGGGATGCACGGTGCGTGCGCCGCCCCGCGCGAGGTCGACGGCGAGCACTTCACCGGTTGGCCCGCCGTTCGACGTGTTGCGGGGCTGGGCGACCAGGAACACCTCGCCCTGCGCCTCGAGCACCGCAAACAGGTCCAGCCCCGGCGCCAGTTTGAGCGTCCAGGGAACCGTGCCGGACGCGAGGTCGAACGCGATCAGCCGCTGCGTCAGGAAGGACGGCAAGTACAGCTTTCCGTCCTGGATCCACGCCGCAAGCCGTGCCCCGAGGTTTTCGTCCAGGTCGTAGGTGCCAAGGGCCGCGCCGCGGAACACGTCGAGGACCACGAGCCGCGTGTCGACGCCGAAACCGTCGCTCGCGTACACGGCAAAGCGTTCGCCGAGGATTGGCGCGAGCCACTTGCGGTCGTTCGCGTGGGGCGCGCGCCACAGCTCGATGCCCGTCACGGGCTCGATGCCGATCGCGGTGAAGCCCACACCCGGTTGCCAGATGCGCCCGAGCAGCACGCCGCTCGAACTGGCGATGTCGAGCACCTGCGCTTCCTCGGGATCCCAGCGCCACGCCGCGCGTCCGTCCGCGGCGTCGAGGCCGACAAGCCCGTCCGATTGCAGCAGCACCACGCGGTTCGCGAACAGGGCAACCGCGCCCCCGGGGCGGTCGATCATCACGGGTCGCGGCACCTTCGCCGTCCAGAGCGTGGTGGGCGAACCATCCGCCGGGTAAGCCTCGACCGTGGTGTTGTCCGCGACGACGATCCAGGGCGCACCGCCCAGCGCGTCGCCCTGCGAAGGCTCGCGCGGCAGGGCGCCGATCAGCGTGCGCGCGCCGGACAGGCGCGCGACGGGGGCCAGCGCGGGATCGAGCACCGCGCGCTCGAACGCCGGGGATGGCGGCGTCGACGCGGCCGTAGCGCGCCACTCACGCAGTGCGCGTCCGGTGTGCGGGGGATGGCGGATCTCGTGGTCGGGGTGGGAGCGCGCCAATTCGGCCAGGAGGCCGCGCTCGAACGCCGGATTGCCCGCCTGCCCGAGTCCCAGCGCCAAAAGGATCAGCCGCGACACCTCCTTGCCGTCCGGCGTGGCGCTCGGGCGACCGCTGGCGAGCACGGCTTCCACGAGCGCGCGGGTGTCGCCCAACTCGAACGCGAACTCCACGAGCGCCTGGCGGGCATCGTCGGCCGCGCGCGCAAAAGGATAGCGGGCCACAACTTCCTCGAGCGCACGTCGGTCGCGGCGGCGATTGGCATCGTCGTACGCACGCTGTGCGTCGCCGTCGAAGGGCTCGTACCACGCGCGGCCCGCGATATCGAGCAGCGCGCCGATCAGTTCCGTGACGCGCTCCGCCGTGGGGACACCCTCGGCAAGCGTGCCGTGGCGGCCGCGCAGTAGAGCCAGGTGCCAGTGTTCGAGAGCCGCCGCGAAATCGCCGCTGCGCTCTGCGTCGAGCGCGCGCTGCACCGCCGTCCAGAGCGGGACGGGCACGGGCGTGAGGGTGCCGGGTGCACCCGAGCGCGCAAACCGCATCCACAGGGGATCGAGGCGCGCTAGCGTCGCGATCGGAACATCGAGGCCCGCGCCGACACGGTCGATGTCCGCGAGCAACACTTCCCACGCGGGGCGGTCGAGCGCGAGCAGGATGGGATGCAGCTCGAGCATCAGATCGAGCGCTTCCCGCGGCGCAAACGGGCGCTCGAGGGCACCCACGAGCAGTGAACGCGCGCCGGCGCTCTGGCCCGCGTCCGCGAGCCATTGGGCTTCGTGCCGCACGAGCTCGCCGTAGTGGGTCAGCACTTCCTTGCGCGCACCCGCCCCAAGCCGCGCTTCCACCGCGCGACGGATCTCGCCCAAGCCCGCCGCGGCAGCGCCCGGGTCACCGGCGTTCGCAAGCCCGTTGCCGCGACGCAAGCCGAGGCGCGCGAGGCTGATCAAGGCCTGGATGTCGCCGGGCGCGGCGGCGAGGCGCGCGCGTGCGCGCTCTTCGAGCTGCGCAACGTCGAGGAAACCGTGCAGCCAGCGTCCGCTGGCGGAATAGAGCGCGCCTTCACCTGCCACGAGATTGCCACGCTCAAGGGGCCCAAGGGCGAGGGAGCGCGCGGTGTCCGGGCGGTCGCCGCCCTCGGGCAACACGAGCAGCTCGCTGCGGCCTGGGATCGCGATTCCCGCGCGCAGAGCGAGCGCGCGTGGGCGCCGGTCCGTGCTCTCCTCGATGCCGCGGCCGAGCTCGAACTCGGGCGGCTCGAATGTTCCCGGCGGCCTGCAGCACGCGATCGCTCCGCGCGCCAAGCAGCGTGTCCACGTCGTAGTCGGATGCGCGCCGCGGGCGCAGACGGTCGCGCGGCATCGACCAAAGCAATGCGCCGCTTTCGAGGTCGACGGCCACGAGGTCTTCGGAGTCGATCGGTGTGGCGAGCACGACCCCGTCGCTGACGACCGGCGGCGCGGTTTTCCACACGCGGCGGCGCTCGGGGGGACTCCAACCGCGGGTCGTCGGAAGGGGGATCTGCTCGTAGGCCGTTTGCCACAGGACGTGGCCCGCGAACAGGTCGAACGCCGCGAGCGTGCCGAGCTGCGTCAGCATCAGCACCCGGTCGCCCTCCACGCGCACCGGCGGTGCCACGAACTCGCGCTCGTGGCGGTTGAACATGTTGAGCTCACGCTGGCCGCTGATGACGTTGGTCGACCACAGGAGGCGGCCCGATCCGAGCTCGAAGCAGCCAAGGTGCAGTTCGACGCGGCCCTGCATGCGCGCGAGTGGCACGAGCACGCGCGATCCCGCGACCACGGGCGCGCCCGCGACGTGCATGCGCTCTTGGAAGGGCCGCGCGTCGATCTCGACACCCGCCATGGGGGCGTGGTTCCAAAGCGGGCGCCCGCTCGCGGTGTCGAACGCAAACAGGCGGCGCTCGGGGAGTCGAACGGTGATGACGATGCCCTGAAAGTCGTCGTTGTCGAGCGCGAAGCGGGGCACCTGCAGGGCCGCGACGACCACCCCAGACCCCACGGCCGGCGCGAGGGCGCTTGTCGCGCGATCCACACCCGCGAAGTAGTCGCTGCGCACGCTGCGGGACAGGGCGCCCCAGCCCTCGGGCTCCGGGCTCGTCCACTGCAATGCACCGTCGAACGCGTGGACGGCGAGCACGCGCAGGCTCGTCGTCGCGAACACCTGCTCGCCCCAAACCACGGGGAAAAGGTTGAAGCCGTCGTCGTCGCGCTCGCTGTTGAACGGGCTCTCGGGCAGCGGCACGACAAAACGCTCGTGGTCGGCCCCCGGCAGCGGACCCCCGCCTTCACCCGGGCCGGGCAAGCGCCACGACGCGTCCGGTACAAACGCTGCGGCGCTGTCCGCGAGGCTCGCGAGCCGCTCGAGGCGCCGCTCGACCGCCCCGGCGTCGACGTCGCCGAGGATCGCGCCCAGATCTCGCGCGCGCTCCCAGGCCAGGCGCGCTTCGTCGCCGTGGCCGCGCTCGAACTCGAGGTCGCCCAGGGCGAGCCACGCGCGGTGCGCAGCGGGCGCGACCGGCCAGCGCCGCACCAGGTCGAGCAGCGCTCCGGAATCGGCGTCCGACAGTGCGATCTCAAGCGCGGCGTCGGCGGCGGCGGAAAAAGTCTCCGCGTACTGCTTGAGGCCCGCGGGAGATAGGTCAAAGAGCGCGCGGCGTGCCCATTCGGCGGCACCCACATGGGTCTCGCGGCGCGTTCCTTCTGGAGGCAGAACGTCGCCCCGGTGCCGCTCAAGGAGCCGGTTCAGGTCCGTGAACGCGCGCGGGCGCCGCTCTGGGGTCGAAAGGTGGCCGCGGGCCTTGACGACGAGCTCGCTGGCCTCGCGGGTCTCCGGGAGGCTGAAAAACCGGTCGGTGCTGGCCCCCGCGAGCGCTCCGCCCTGGGCGTGTGCCGCGGGACCCGCCGCGAGCGCCGCCATGGCCGCGAGGAACGCCAGTCCCGCGCCCGCCCGGGTCGTGTGCAGGGGGATCCAACGGGGGGCAACCGCGCGGGCTGCCTCGGGAAACGAAGACGTCATGTGCGGCGGCCCACGGGCCATCTTAGGACGGTCGGCCGCCGTTGCCCGGAGTCGGTTTCGCGGTCTTCTCCGCGTTCCCGCGGTCCGGGGTTCAACGTGTGTTGTTTGGGTTCGAGCGAAGGGCGCTCGTCAGTTTCAGGAGCATCGCGTGGCCGCCCTCGACCGTCGAGGAGTCGGCCTTACGCCCTATCGGCCAAAGTGGCGCCGGGGGATACGCACGCCGGCCGCGACCTGTCTAAACGTTCCGACGCAGCCCTGCGGGTTCGGCTTTCGCCAGCGAGACGTGTGGCCCGCGAGCCGGCGAGCGGGGGAGCCGGGAACCGGGGAGGCGTCCGTCACACGAGTTCGAGCCGTTTGCGCAGGGCCCACTCGGCGCCCAGGACGAGGATGGCGCCGATCAGCGTCCACCAACGGTCCCATAAGTCCTCGAGGCTCGAAGAAATCGGCTCGCGGCGCTCTTCCCCACCTGCGAACTCCGACGCGAGCGCGCCGATCTGGCCCAGCTCGACGTGTTTGCCGCCCGACAGGCGCGCGAGCAGTGCGAGGGCCGAAGGATCGGGGCTCGGATCCTGGTTTTCGCGGCTGGGGAGCACGACCTCGAAGTCGGCCACCGCCACACGCGCGCCGTCGCGCTCGATCCACGCGCGCCACGCGCCGGGTCGCCCGACCTCCAACGAGCCGCGGTACACACCACCGCGCGGGCCGACCGAGGTCAGGGTCGTTTCCTGTTCGACGCCGTCGGGACCCGAGAAACGAACGGCCTGCTCGCCGTCGGTGGAGGGCCGGTAGTCCACGTCGAGGACGCGCGCCTCCAGCACGACGCGTTCAGCGATGTCGTAGCTCGAGCGTGTTGCCTCCAAGCGGAAGCGGCGATCCCCACCGCGCAGTCGCGCCAGTGCGAGCCAACGCAGCGCTCCCTTCCAGAAGCGTTCGAAATACCGCGGGCCGAACAGGAAGTGCCAGCGCCACGTGGAATCGAGCGCGAGGAACATCGTGCGCCCCTGGGGGAAATAACCCAGCGCGAGCAGTACCCGCGGGCCATGGCTGTTTGTGTCGGTGGGGTGCCGCAGCAGCACTTCGGCGCCGGGTTTGGCGCGCGCGACCGGCGCGTACCAGTACTGGCCCTGCAGTCCACCTTCGTCTTCGATCAACTGGCGGTTGACTTCGGGATCCGGGTTGAGGCGCACGATTTCGTGCGGATCGAGGGGATTTTCAAGGCGCGGCCGGAACGCACGTGTCGAGTCACCCTCGAACCCAAAATCGAGGGAGGCGTCGAGCACGACGGGCAGCACGTCCTCGAGCGGTGTGCCGAGGAACGCGCGCGGATTGTCGAACTCGCCCGCCTGGAACAACAGACCGCCACCCGCTTCCACGAACGCGCGCAGGGATTCGAGGAACTCGACCGCCTGGCCGGGATCGGCGAACAGCGTGTAGGGGTTGACGTCCCCGAGCATTACGACGTCGTACTGGTCGAGCAGTTCGCGGCGCGAGCTCGGCAGGCTCGAGAGCGGCGCGAGGTCCGGGCTGTGCTCCTGCGTGAAACCGGTTGTTGCCGAGCCCAGCCACGCCTGGAATGCGATGTCCGATTCGGCGCGCCGCAGGAAATCGAGCGCGAGCCGGCGGTACTCCCAGCGCGGATAACCCTCGACGTAGAGCACCCGCACCTTTTCGGGGCTGATGCGCACAACCACTTCGAGGACGTTGTCGTCGGTCAGTGTTTCGTCGTCGAGGGGCGGCAGCGTGACGCGGAACCGGCGCTCGCCGCCGCTCGCGGCACCCGGCGGTGCGAGCACGACCGTGCGCTGGCCCGCTTCGTCGAGCACCACTTCCTTTTGGTCGACCAGCCGACCGAGCCCCGGGCTGTCGGCGCTCGTCGGCGCGCCGAGTTCCTCGAGCAGCACGTCGACCCGTGCGCCCGCGGCGCTGCCCCGGCCACTCGCGCGTACGGCGATCGCGATCTCGTCGCCCTCGAGCGCGGCGGTGGGTGCATCGATGAGCTCGAGGATGGCATTGCGCTCGGGCCGTGTGTCGCCGACGACAACCGTGTGGACGGGGATGCCTGCTGCGGCCGCGGCGCGCGCGGCTTCTTCGATGGCGATGCCCCCCGTGCTGCGGCCGTCGCCGAGCAATACGATGTCGGTCACGTGGCGGCCCCGCTGCTGGGCGAGCGCCGCGATAAGGGCGTCGCCCGTGTGGGTCGCGCCACCGCGGCCTTCGAGCGGTTGCCCACGCTCCCAACCGGACAGGCCTGCGTCGAACCGCAGCCAGCGCGGCCGGTAGTTGCCCGCTTCGAAGAGCGGCACGAGGCCCGCGTCGATGGCCCGCGTGAGGAGCTCCGATCGGCTCAGCGCATCGGGGGTGCTGCCCACGAGTCGAGCGATTTCTCCGCGTGCCGCGCCGTCGCCCTGGTAGGCGTCCTGGCGCCGCATGCTCGCGGAGTCGTCGACCAGCACGAGCACTTCCGCGGGGAACACTTCTTCGCGCTGTTCGACGAGGACCGGACGCGCGAGCAGCGCCGCCAGCAGCACGAGTGCGAGGAAGCGCAGAGCGCTCAACGTGTGGCGCCACGGTCGCGGGAGCGCCTGGCGCCAGTACCCACCCCACGCGACGAGCGCGAGCAGGGGCAGCACCACTAACACGACAACCCACAACTCGGGCAGGTCGGCAAAACGCACTGCGGTGCTGAGGTCCGCGCCGCCTTCTTGGCTGACTATCGCGGGCGACGCGAGCGGCACGAGCGGCACGAGCGGCGCGGCCGCAACACTTTCGATCAGTGGGTTCATGCCCGCGCCCTCCGGCGGCCCAGGAACGCGGCAAACAGGGATTCGGCGATCAGCGCGAGCAGGCAGGCGAGCGCGATGGGGCGCCACAGCTCGCCGCCCGCGAGCGGGGCCGCGGCGCCGTCGTCCGCAGCGCGCGCGAGGTTGACCGCCGCAAGGGCGGGGTGCAGATCCGCGAGGGCCGCGCTGCCCAAACGCTCGAGGTTGCCCTCGCGCGGGTCGGCTTGGACGGCAAAGACGGCGCGCTCGCCGGTGTCGGTGTCCACGCGCCAAACACCCGCGCGGTCCGCTCCGGCGATGGGGCCTAGCTCGAAACCACCTTGGAGTTCGACGGGGTCGATTTCAACGGGGCGGCGCGCGCCGCTCGGCGCGGTCAGCACCGGGTTGCGCGGGAAGGTCTCGAAGCGCGCCTGGATCATTGCGCCGATGCCAAGGGTGCGGCGCGGGGGATCGCGGTGTGCGGCGTGGCGGACGATTTCGTGTGCGAAGGGCACGAGCGTGCGCGCGGACAGCGCGAGGCGGTTCCAGGCGGGGTCGAGGGAACTCGTGAACAAAAGCACGCGCCCCGCGCCGAACGCACGCTCGATGAGCAGGGGGCTTTGCAGTTCGTCGTCCAGTTGCGCGAGCACCTTTGCGTCCGCGAGCGGCCGGGTCGACGCAAACTCGTAGAAGGGGACTTCGGTGAAGAGCGGGCGCCAGCGGGGCTCGGCAAAAAAGCTCAGGGCCGGGTGGGACTCGTCGAACCGCGCCACGCGGAAGTAGCCGGTTCGACGGGATGCCACGGCGATGCGTCGCATCATCTGCGCGGGCAACAACCCCGTTCCATCGGGCCGGAACAAGCGCTCGTTCCACGCTTCGAGGATGCTGGCCTCGCCGGGTGCGATCAAGAGACCCGCGCCCGCGCGCACACGCGCTTCGAGGCGCGCGACCGCGGCGCTCGAGAGCGAGTCCACACCCGCGATCACGATCGCGTCGAAGGTGTCGAGGTCGAGGTCGTCGGCGGCGAGTTCCAGCGCGTCCACTTCGTGCACCGCAAAGGGCACAAAACCGCCCAGTGCTCCGTCGCCGTCGTCCGCGGGCGAAAGCGCGGCAAGCCATAACCCGAGCGCGTCGCGTTCGATATCTGTGCGATCGGGCGCGCCGTTGACCGCGAGCAACCGCACCGGCGCCGGCACGTGGACCACCGCGGCGCGCCGGTCGTCGAACACGAGCCGATCACCCTCGAGCGAACCCTCGAGCAGGTGTGGCCCCGCACGGTCGAACTCCGCGGGGAACAGCGCGCGGGCGACACCCCCCGCGGGCACTTCGAGCGCGCGTGCGGGCAGACGTTCACCGTCGATCGCGAGGCTCACCCGAACGAGCGCAGCCGCGGCGCCGCGGTTGGTCACCGCCACTTCGAGTTCGAGCGGCAACCCCGGTCCGAGCAACGGCTCCACCGGACCCACCGATTGGATCCCGAGGTTCGGCGGGAGCGTTTCGGGTGGCCCGAGGTCCTCGACGAGGATGCGGGCGCCAAGTTCGAAAAGCGCGTCGAGTTCCGCGCGCCAGGGCTCGGCAGCCGAGGCTGCAACGGTGCTCGGTGCCGCGGAGTTGGCTCCGGCACCCGCCAACGTGTCCGCAGCAGCGACGGCTGCTGCCCCGGGCGTGGGCGCGTCCTGGGCGCCATCGTCGGCGAGCGCGTCGGCGACCTCGTCGGTGACAAAAACCCTCCGCTGCACATCGGTCAAGAGGCGGATCTCGAGCCCCGCACCGTCGCCCGCCGCCTCCGCGGTGATGATGCGCCGCAGTTCGGACAGCGCGGCCGCGAGGTCGAGCGCGCCGTCGGACGGCTCGTCCAGCGCGGCGAGCGCGCTCTGGGCCTCCTCGGGACTGCGCCACGCGATCAGCCGCGCCGTGCCGTCGGCCAAAAGGATCCGCACACGGTCGCCGCGGCTTGCGTCCAAGTCCGCGACGTGCTCGCGGGCGCGCTCGACGATGGTCTCGAACACACTCGCCACGTTTTCGCGGTAACCGGTCGACGCCGAGGCATCGAGGATCAACACGACGTCGCGGCGCTCTTCGGCCAACAGCGCGAGCGGCCCGTCGGCGGCGCTGAACGGCCGCGCGAGGGCAAATGCGAGCAACGCGACGGCGAGCATGCGCAGGGCGAGCAAAAGCCAGTTCTCCATCTGCGCGCGGCGCCGGGTGCGCCGGTACGCCGCGAGCACGAAGCGCAGTGCGCCGAACGCAAGGGGGCGGTGCCGCCTGCGGTTCAGCAGATGGATGACCAGCGGCACCAGCGCGGCGAGCGCGCCGAGGGCGAGGGCCGGGTTCTGAAATCCTTCGAACACGGCGAGCTTCAGCGTCTCCCGCCGCGGGCGCGGGCCATTCGGCGGGCAAGGTACGCCGACAACACGACGTCGAGGGGCGACGACGTCACGAGGCGCACGAAGTCGAGGCCGCTCGCGGCGGCGCCGCGCCGAAGCTCGGCACCGTGGCGCTCGAGCTCTTCGCGGTAGGCCTCGCGGATCGCCTTGGCATCGATCTGAATGCGGCCGGAGCCCTCCAAATCCTCAAGGCGCAGGTTGCCGGCAAAATCAAAGTCCACTTCCTGCGGGTCGAGCACCTGGAACAGGATCGGCTCGTGGCCCGCGAGCGCGAGCCGCCGCACGCCTTCCAAGATGACCGACGGTTCGTCGAGGAAGTCCGAAAAGATCGCGACGATGCCGCGGCTCTTCAGGCGTGTGCCGATCCAGGACAGCACGCTGCCAACGCGCGTTTCGCCGGCCGGCGCTGCGGCTTCGAGGCTGGCGAGGATCGCCGCGGCCTGCGCGGCGCCGTTGCCCGGCGGCACCTTGGTGCGTGCCTCGGAATCGAACAGGACGAGTCCCGCGGTGTCGCGTTGCTCAAGGACGAGGTACGCAAGCGCGGCGGCGCACCAGCGTGCGTAGTCGAACTTGCTCCAGCGCAGGGATTTGAAGCCCATCGACGCCGAGGCATCGACCAACAGGTGCAGCGCGAAGTTCGTTTCCGCGACGAACTCCTTGACGACGAGTCGGTTCGAGCGCGCGAAGATGCGTTCGTCGACAAAACGCGGATCGTCGCCGGGAACGTACTCGCGGTGCTGCGCGAACTCGACGGAGCTGCCGCGGCGCGGGGATCGGTGGCTTCCGGCCATAAATCCTTCGACGACGGTGCGCGCGACGAACGAAAGCTGCGCCAGACGGTCGAGCACCGCCGGGTCGAAGGCACTCGTTCCGCCCGCCTGCGCACCCGCGCCGCCGGACACTTTTGAGGCCATGGGAGGGAGCGCGGCCGATCAGGCGCGCGCTTGCGCTCCCTTGGACGGTGCGAGACCCACGAGGCGAGCCTTTGCCTGGCGCGGGTCCACCGCGTCCAGCAAGCGATCGAGCAACTGGTCCGACGTGATGCCCTCCGCCGCGGCGGCGAAGGTTGTCACGATGCGGTGGCGCAACACCGGGTGCGCGACCGCGCGCACGTCGTCGAACGCGACGTGTTCGCGTCCCGCGATGGCCGCGTGGGCTTTGGCGCCGAGGATCAGGAACTGGCTCGCGCGTGGGCCCGCTCCCCAGCTCACCCATTCCTTCAGGAACTCGGCGGGCGCATCGCCGTGCACGCGCGTGCTGCGTGTAAGCGCGAGGGCGTAGTCGAGCACCTCGTCGGCCACCGGGACCTGCCGCACCGCACGCTGGATCGCGAGCAGTTCCTCCGCGCCCAGCACCTTGGACAGGTCCTGGACCGCGTCGCCGGTCGTGCGGCGCAGGATTTCGCGCTCTTCGTCCACGGACGGGTAGGGGACGCGCACCATGAACATGAAACGGTCGAGCTGCGCCTCGGGCAGGGGGTAGGTGCCCTCCTGCTCGATCGGGTTCTGGGTCGCCAGGACGAAAAACGGGTCGGGGAGCTCGTAGCGCTGGCCCGCGGCGGTGACCTGGCGCTCGACCATCGATTCGAGCAGCGCGGACTGGGTCTTGGGCGGTGTGCGGTTGATCTCGTCGGCGAGCAGGACGTTCGTGAAAATCGGCCCTTTTGCGAAGCGGAAGCCGCGCGCGCCGGTCTCCGGGTCGATCGTCAGCAGGTCCGTGCCCGTGATGTCCGACGGCATTAGGTCGGGCGTGAACTGGATGCGGTTGAAACCGAGGTCGAGCGTGCGCGCGAGGCTCGAGATCATCAGCGTCTTCGCCAAGCCGGGCACCCCCTCGAGCAGGCAATGTCCGCGCGCCAGCAGCGCGATCAGGAGCTGGTCGACGACCTGGTTCTGGCCGACGATGGCGCGCGCGAGTTCGGTTTTGAGGCGGGCGTGGGCCTGGCGCAGGCGTTCGAGGGCGGCCGGATCGGCGTGTTGCATGGGCTCTAGGGCAAGGGCGCGGGTTTCTGACGTTCCTTTGTGACCTTTGGGACGTTCGGACGGGGGTGAGTGCGGGCCGCGCCGCGGCGGCTCACGGTAACCGACCGCGGGTCGGCGCTTCGCGCCCGCTTCGACACGACTCAGGCCCCACCCTCTACGCCGGGACCGGAGAAAAACCCATACACATTGGGTAAACCGCTCAGGCCGCGGGGGCTCGGCGACCGTTTCGAGGGTTCGGCTGCCGCGAACCTTCGGCTGGAAGCATAGCTATAGCCGATACTTTGATAGGCACATGCTATTCAGGCGCGGTGGGGAGCGCAGGGGTCGGCACCGCCGCCCGAGGAACTCGCCCACACTTCACTTCCCTTCTGCCTGCGGCTCCGCGGTCCCGCGGCCCGAAGCCACCCCGTCCACAGCCCCAAATCCGCGGCCGCGCGCCGGCTACTGCGGCGGCTTCGGCGGGTGCTCCCCCGGCCACCGTCGCTCCGCCTGCGGGCGGGCGCGGGGACCAGCGCCTGTTGTGGGTGCCGCTCGGACTCGCGGCGGTCCTCGGCGCGTTCACCCAACTCTCGATCGTCGCCGACGATCCGCGGCTCGTGTGGACGTTTGTGTCCGTCGCTGCCGCGCTGGCTATCGGCACGGCTGTGGTGGCGTGGATACGGCGCGGCCAGCCCGTCGCGCTCCAGTTCGAAATTGTCAAGGCCCACTGGATCCAGGCCGCGGTGCAGTCGTGCATCTACGCCTACTGGGGTTACCACTGGAGCGAAATTCGCGCCGAGCTTCCGCTGATCGCGGCGCAGGCCATCTTCCTCTACGCACTGCCCCCCGGTGTCAGGGTAGTTGCCGCCTGATCTGTGGGGCTGCGGGGTCCACAGTCGACCTTGAACAGGTCAACGAGGACGCCCGTGGTCGCAAAGTGCCGCCAGGCGATGAAAGGCGGCCGAAGGCCGCCGGTTGGGCCGTCCGATCGCAAAGCTGGTGAATAACCCGGGCTAGAGTGTCGCGATGGGCTCCGACTCCGTCTTCACTTTTCGCGTCCACGACGAACGCCTCGCCATCGCGCGCCTCGAAACCAGCGCGGCCTTCCCCGGATGGGCGCAAGGGCGCTTTTTCTGCGTCGCCCGCACATCGGACGAACTTTCGGTGGTGTGCGCGCAAGCGCGGGTTCCCGTGGGCGTTCGGCACGAGCGCGACAAGCTCGCCCTCGGCATCGTCGGAGTCATACCGATGACGACGGTCGGTCTCTTGGCCGCTTTGTGCGCCGCCCTCGCAACGGTGCGCGTCCCGGTGTTCGTGCTGTCGACGCACGACACCGATTGGCTGCTCGTGGACGCCGCCCACTTCGAAGCGGCGCGTACCGCCCTCGAAGGCCTCGGCCACCACATCGTCGGCGCACCGCCGCCGTCATAAGCGCTCGCCGACCCATCGGCACACCCAAAACGCAGCCGCGCTCAGCCGCCCTCCGGCGCATCATCCGGCGGTGCCGCAGCCCGTTCCCGGGCAACAACCGGCCCAGGCTCCGACCTGTTCCCGCGACCTGAGAGGTTGGCGCGAGGCGCGCGCGTCAGCGGCGGGCGTTGAAGACGAGCAGGCGGTCGAGTTCGAGCACGAGGAGGCGCGCGCCGCGGCCGTGCACGGATCCGCCGATGCGGCGGGGCGCTTGGCCGAACGCGCCCGGCAAACCGGCCCGCGCGCCGCCGAGGGGGCCCATCGGGAGCGGGTGCTCGGCTTTGAGATAGAGGCCGTCCTCCTTCGAGAACACCCACAGCGCGCGGTCCGTCGCGAGGGCGACACGCTGCCCGCCTACGAGCGCACCCTCACGCGCCTCTTCGCCCGGCAAAAAATGCACGGCGTCGAGGGTGTCCCCGCGCGCGAGGTCGATCGTCCGCAGCCCCTGACGCGGTCCGATCCGAGCGATGACAAGTGCACCCGACTCGTCGTGTCCAATCAGCTCGACCGCCTCCGCGCGCGGCTCCGGCGCGCGCGGGAATCCGTTCGGACCGTCGAGTTCGCCGTCGCCGAAGGGACCATCGGGCAATCGGTAGAGGAAATCCGAATCGACCGGCGCCACCAGGAACCCACCGGGGACCGCGACGGGGCGGGCGCCGCTCCAAAGGGGTTCGGAACCCGCGGCGCGTTGGTTGAGGAGCGTGTAGATGATCCGGCCGTCGAGCGCGTCCACGAGGCTGACCGCACCCAGATGGGTCGCCGCGAGGATGCGCATGCCGCGTTCACCAGCGACGGGGGGTGCGGCCGCGCCCCAGGCGATCAAACCGGGTGCAAAACGCGACGACGCCGGCCCGCGCTCGCCACCGCGGACGAGCGATCGCACCCACAGGGGTGCGCCCGTTGTTGCATCAACCGCGGCGAGCAGCCCTTCGATTTCGCCTTCGCCGCGGCGCGCCTGCACAACGATGTGCTGGTCGAGCCAAAGTGGCCCGGGTTGCAGCTCGGCGTTCGCGAGCGCCGCGTGCGTGATCCTCTGCGCGGGCGCCGCATCGGCGTTGCCCTGCGCTGCGCGGTGGGTGCCGAGCTCGCCACGCAGCGCCCAGACGAGCTCCGGCAGCGCCGTTCGCACACCATCCGGTGGCGCGAGTCCGTCGAGCGCGGGCGGTAGGTCGATGCGGAGCAAGACGTTGGGCAGACCGCCGCGTGCCGTGGCGCGGCCTTCGACGATCGCGATCGAGGTGCCGCGCGCGGCGGGTTCAAGAAGCCAACCGGGTTGACCGGGGGGCGAGTAGGGGAGCGTCGGCTCGCCGATGTCGTCCGGAAGTAGCGACACGGGCTCGAAGGCGAGTTCGAAGCCGGCGCCGTCGGGTGCAAGGACGAGGACACGGCCCGCGCTTTGGATCGCCGCGCGGCCATCCGCAAGCCAGGCGAGGCCGGGACGCAGTCCACGCCCCATTTCCCCGGGGGTGTTCGGCGCGGCGGGCAAGTACGGATCGGACAGGGGCAGCGCGGCGCGCACGTCGTACGCCGACGCGCGCTCCCACTCCGCGAGTTGCGGGTTCACGTTCGCCCCGTCGAACCCGTCGAACCCGTCGAGCCCGCCGGACGGCTGCCGCGCGGCGAGTGCCGCGGACCAATCTACGGACCCATCTACGGACCCAACCGCGCCGGTCCCTGCGCGAAGGCCCGCCGCCGAGTCGAGGAGCTGCGTGTGGCGCCGCGCGCGGTCGTACCAGGTGCGCGCGGCCAACGTGCGGCCTTCCGCGCGGGCGAGATCCATGAGCGCGAATCCGGCGCGCGCCGCGGTGTTCGTGGCGGGGAAGTCGCGCTCGAGCCGGGCGAGCCCCGCTTCGACGGCAGCCGCATGCGCGTCGACGCCTGCGAAACCCGGTGCACCCCGCGCGGCGCTGGCAAAGAGCGCACGCAGCCGGTCGCTCGCCTGGGGCTCGAAACGCGCACGCCACGCGGCGCGCTCGACCGCCGTCAAACTGGCGATCCGGCGCAACACCGCGACTTCGATCCCTTCGCTGCGCCGTCGGTCCAGATGGGGCGGTGTGCCCGCATCGGGCGGCGCCCGCTCGGGTGCCGGCGCAAACGGCACCGCCGCACCGACGCGGCTCGATTCGAGGGCGCGCTGCCACGCTTCGAAGGCGGCGCGCAGATCCTGATCGGTTTTCTGCGCGCCCGTCGCGCGCGCGCGGCCGAATGCGCGGTCGCCGTCGAACAGCGCCGCCGCCGCGGTTTCATCATTGACGAGGATCGCCGGATTTCCGAGCGCGCCTTCGCCTGCGATCTCCCGCGCGGTCGCGGCCGACAGCTTTGGTGCCTGTTCGTCCTGTACGGAAACGTGTACGGGCGTGCGCGCGGCGGCGGGTGCAGACATCGCCGGGAGCAACGCTGCGAGCGTGGCACCCAGGAGCGGCGCGATCTTCCGCGGCGTGGAGCGCCCCGCAACGCGGCCTCGTTGGCTCATCGCACCCGGGAGGAGCGGGGCGGCGGCTCGCCGGGGGCAGGCGCCGCCGGCGTGGGCGCGGGGGGCTGGAGCGCCGCGGGTTCAGGCCGCGCGGATTCAAGCACGATCTGCGCGTCCGCGGCCGGCGCCGTCGCGGTGTCTTCCGACGCGGGCTCTTCCGACGCGGTGCTTTCGACCGCGACGCGGGCATGGCGTGCGATCGCCTCAGCGACCTCTGCGCGGGTTGTGGCCAGTGCCGCGCCCGATTCCTGTTCGAGCGGTGCGTTGCTGCGGCGCTCGTAACGCCAGCGGCGGCGGCGCTCCTGGTAAACCGGGTCCTCGAGCGCATCGCGCGCCGCTACCAGTTGAACGTGCACCGCGCGCAGGTCCGCGTTGTCCGCGAGCACCACGCCGTGCGCCGCGCGCAGCCGTGTGCGCTCCGCCCACGCGGGCTCGAGACCGAAGTGCCACAGGTGGGCGATGAAGCCCGCCGCGACAAGAACGGGCAAAGCGCGCCACAGCCGCTCGACAAGCAGCGGGTGGGGTTCCGTCCAGCGCGTGCTCTCGAGCGCGGCGCGCGGGAATGCCCCGGCGCGTCCGCGCAGCACGCGGGCGTAGTCCTTGGCGGGATCGTTCACCCGAGGAAACGCGCCGCGTAAACCGCGGCGTCGCCCAGGTCCTCTTCGATGCGCAACAGTTGGTTGTACTTTGCGACGCGGTCGGAGCGGCACGGGGCGCCGGTCTTGATCTGACCGACGTTGGTGGCCACCGCGAGGTCGGCGATGGTTGTGTCCTCGGTCTCGCCCGAGCGGTGGCTCATCACGCAGCGGTATCCGGCGCGCTGCGCTAGCGCGATGGTCTCGAGGGTTTCCGTCAGCGTGCCGATCTGGTTGACCTTGATCAGGATCGCGTTCGCCGCGCCCTTGTCGATGCCCTGCTGCAACCGGTCGACGTTTGTGACAAAAAGATCGTCGCCGACGAGCTGGACACGGTCGCCCATCGACTTGGTCAAACTGACCCAGCCCGCCCAATCGTCCTGGTCGAGCCCGTCCTCGATCGAGAAGATCGGGTACTTCTCGCGCCACGATGCATACAGCTCGATCAACTGCTCGGACGAATGGGGTTTGCCGTCCACGTGGTACTTGCCGTCCTTAAGGAACTCGGCGGCCGCGGCGTCGATGGCGATGAACACGTCGCGTCCGGGTGCAAGGCCAAGGCGCTCGACGGCCGTGAGGATGAGTTCGATCGCCTCTTCATTGGAGCGCAGGTTGGGCGCAAAACCGCCCTCGTCGCCCACCGCGGTCGAATAGCCCTTCTCCTTGCACACTTTTTTGAGCGTGTGGAAGATCTCGACGCCGATGCGCAGACCTTCCTTGAAGCGGGTGCCCGCGAACGGCATCACCATGAACTCCTGCAGGTCCACGTTGTTGTCCGCGTGGGCGCCGCCGTTCAGGATGTTCAACATCGGCACGGGCAGCACGCGCGCGCCCGCGCCTCCCAGGTAGCGGTAGAGCGGCAGTCCGGCTTCCTGGGCCGCCGCGTGGGCGACGGCGAGGGACACACCGAGCAGTGCATTGGCGCCAAGGCGGCTCTTGTTTGGTGTGCCGTCGAGCTCGATCATCGTGCGGTCGATCGCCGCCTGCTCACGCGCCTCAAAGCCGACGAGGTGGCGGGCGATCTCCGTGTTGACGCTCTCCACGGCCTTGAGGACCCCTTTGCCGAGGTAACGGCCCTCCCCGTCGCGCAGCTCGTGGGCTTCGTAGCGGCCCGTGCTCGCACCCGAGGGGACCGCCGCGCGCCCGAAGGCACCGCTCTCGAGAACCACTTCCACCTCGACCGTCGGGTTGCCCCGCGAATCGAGCACCTCTCGCCCGTGGATCGTCGCGATTTCGCTCATGGAGTAGAGGATAGGGCGCGCCCCGCTCCCGCCGCCAGCGCCGGGTCCTGGGCGCGCCCCGTGGGCGGCACGGTGGGCGGCACGGTGAGCGGCTTCGTCGTAGTCGCGCAATGCTCCAAGGCGGGCCTGGAGGCCCGTGCTCCCGGGCGCACGCCGTTTTTTTCGCCTCTTGACTTGAGAATGAGTCTCATGTGCGGTCTCATCCTCGCCCCATGCGCTCCACGCGGCCCTCGCTCCCCCTCGAACGCCCCCGATGCCGCGCGTTCGGCCTCGCAATCGCGGCGGGCGTGGGGTTGTGGATGGCGGCGCCGGCGAAGGCTCAGGTCGCACCGGACGGCTCGACCGCCGAACCGGCCCGCGTGGAGCGTCGCGTGGTGTCGATGGGTACCCACGTCGACATCGCCGTCGCGGCGGCGAACCGCGGATCGGCGCTTGCCGCCTCGCAAATGGTGGTGGACAGCCTCGACTGCGCGCAGGAGCGGCTTTCGACCTGGACCGCGGACTCGGAGCTCGCGCGTTTCAACCGCGCGCCCGCCGGCGTGCCGGTTGAGCTCTGTGTGGCGCTCGCGCGGGAGCTGAGCGAGGCGCTGGAGTGGGCGCGGGCGACCGGGGGCGCCTTCGATCCGGCAGTGGGGGCGCTCGTGGCCCTGTGGGACCTGCGCGGCGCGGGCCGCCGGCCGTCGCAGGACGAGATCGCGCTCGCGTGCGCGGATTCCACCTGGCGAGCGCTGGCTGTCGAGCCCGGCGCGAGCGCGGGAGCGTTCCAGGGCTACCGCCGAAACGCCCGCGTCACCGTCGAAGAAGGCGGTTTTGGCAAGGGCGCTGGGCTCGACGCAGCTTTGGCGGCGCTTGCGAGCGCGGCGGACCCGGTGCACGGTGCGCGGCTGTCCTTCGGCGGCCAGGTGGCCTGGTTCGGCGTGGCGGACCGCGTGATCGCGGTCGCGGGCCCACGGGACCGTGCGCGCGCGCTCGTGCATGTTCACGCGCCGCCGGGCGCGGTCAGCGCGGCGACCTCCGCGAATCTGCGGGGACCCGCGGGGGAGGGCGGCGAAGCGCCGCGCCCGCACCTCCTCGATCCACGGACCGGCGAACCGGCCGCGGACTTCGGCAGCGCCACTGTGTTCGCGCCGACGGCGCTGGGCGCCGACGCGCTGTCGACCGGGTGTTTTGTGCTCGGGCCCGACGGTGCGCTGGCGCTCGCCGAGCGCACCGCGGGTGTCGACGTCCTGTTGCTGATCCCCACCGACGGCGGCACGCAGTTGCGCTTCTCGCACGGCCTTGTGGGTCGCGTGCGCGCGGCCCCCGGCTTCGAACTCGTCACGGGCGACGGTGTGACCCGCGTGGTTCCACACCCCGCACCCGCGGCGCCTTCCACGGCTTCTCCCTCGATCCCCCCAACCGACCACGTCGGCGATCCCCACTCCCTGCGATGATGCTCCCCACGACCTTTGCCCTGTGCATTTCCCTGGCGGCCGCCGCGGTTTCGCCGCGCGCGCCCGAGCAGACGGCGCAAGACCGGCCCGCATCCTCCGACGAGCGCCTCGCGCAGTTGGAGCGCACGAACGCCGAGCTCGCGCGCCGCCTAGACCTGCTCGCGGAAGAACTCGAGAGCCAGGACCACGGCGACACATTCACGCCCGTCGGCGCAGCCCATCACGGCCTCGCGCCGGCCGCCTCGAAGATCTACTTCGCGAAGGGCCGACTTTCGATCGGCGGTTACGGCGAGATGCTGTACACAAACCGCCAGGGCGGAAGCGTGACCGACGAGCTCGATTTCCTACGCGCGATCCTCTATGTCGGATACAAGTTTGATGAGAAGTGGCTCCTCAACACGGAGTTCGAGTTCGAGCACGCCAGCGTCGAAGACACCGCCGACGGAGACTCCGCGGGCTCCGTTTCGGTCGAGTTTGCGTACCTTGAATACCTGGCGACCGCAGCGTTCTCCGTGCGCGCCGGTCTGTTGTTGATCCCCATGGGATTTGTCAACGAAATCCACGAACCGACAACGTTCTGGAGCGCCAATCGCCCCGAGATCGAGCGCTTGATCATCCCTTCGACGTGGCGTGAGAACGGGATTGGCGTCGTCGGTGCGACGGATCAACTTGAGTACCGTGCGTACATGGTGAATGGCCTCGATGCCGAAGGTTTCACGAGCAACGGCCTGCGCGGTGGGCGCCAGAAGGGCAGCGAGGCGAAGGTCGAAGATGTGGCGTTTGTTGGCCGGCTCGACTACGTCGGTATCGACAATCTGCTGGTCGGTGGATCGCTCTATTGGGGCAACTCCGGGCAAGACCTCGACGTGGGTTCGGTGCGTACGACGATCGTCGACGTGCACGCGGAGTACCAATGGCGCGGCCTGCGGCTGCGCGGATTGGGTATCCTCGCGCAGCTCGACGACGTCGCCGAGCTCAACGGCGAGCTCGGATTCACGGGTGCAGCTTCGATCGGCGAAGAGCTGTCGGGGTATTACCTGGAGGCGGGCTACGACGTCCTGAACGGAGCGGGCACGCGCCAAGCGCTGATTCCCTTCGTGCGCTTCGAGCGCTACGATACCCAGGACGACGTGCCGGACGGTTTCGCGGAAAACGCCGCGCGGGATGCACAGAACTGGACGTTTGGCGTCGCCTGGAAACCGACGGAGCAGGTGATCATCAAGGCCGACTACGTCGACGCCGACAACGACGCGGGCACGGGCCAAGACCTCTTGCGTCTATCCATGGGTTACGTGTTCTGATGCGCGCGCGGTTGTGGCTTCCAATCGTCGTTGTGGCCGTCCTCGGAGCCCCCGTTCAGGGTGTGCCGATGGACAGTTCGCGTGTGGCCGGTTCGCGTGTCGACGGCGCGCGCGTGGATGTGGCCGAAGAGGTGCTGCTCAACCTTGACGAGGCTCTTGAACTTGCGTTCGAAGGCTGCACCATCCACAAGGAGACGATTTACCTCACGGCCGAGCAACGCGCGGCGGTCGAACGCCGCCTCGGCGCGAAGTTGCCGAGCGCGGTGGCGCGCCCGTACATCGCACGCGGCCCGGGCGAGGACAACGAACCGGGTCCGATGGTCGGTATCGCGTGGGTGGATACCCACCGGGTGCGTACCCTGCGCGAAACACTGTTCGTCGCGACATCGGTCGACGGTCGTGTGCGGCGTATTGAAGTGCTTGCGTTCCTCGAGCCCAAGGAGTACTTGCCGCGCGAGCGGTGGTACGCAGAGTTCGAGGGGCGGCAGCTCGATCGGGATTTGGAGCTTGGCCGCGGGGTGCGAGCCGTGGCCGGCGCAACTCTGACCGCGCGCGCGACGGTGGATGCGACACGCCGGGCGTTGGCATTGCAGGCCGAGCTGTTCCCACCGCCGCCGCCGGAGCCGCCGCCGGAGCCGAAGCCCGAGCCCGAGCCTCAGCCGAAGTCCAAGGGCGCGCGTTCGCCCGTTGAACGGACCCGATGAGCCGCGGCGAAGCTTGGTTCATGCACGCGAGCGCGGCGGCGGTGTGCGGCACCGGTGCCGTGCTCACGGCAATGGTTTACGCGATGGAACCCGCGGACGAGTTCGCCCTTGTCAACCACCCCGCGCAGCCCGATTTTTTGCATGCCCACGTGCTGCTTGCCCCGCTCTTCGTGTTTGCGCTCGGGCTCGTGTGGCTCGGGCACGTGTGGGTGCGTGTGCGCTCGGGCTGGCAACCGCGCCGCCGGACGGGGCTCGCACTCGCGGCGCTCGTGTGGCCGATGGTCGCGAGCGGCTACCTCTTGCAGGTGGTGGGCGACCCGGGGGTGCGCGACGCGCTCTTGATCGCGCACGTGGTGACCTCGCTCGGGTTTTTGGCGCTTTATCCGCTGCATCTGCTTGCGCGGCGGAGCGCGCGGGCCGCAGCGGCGAGCGGCTGACCGTGCCGAAGGAACGACTTCAATCCGCGCTCGTGTGGTCGTAGACGATACGCCAGCCGCTGTCGAGTTCGCGCAGCAACAGCGTGAACCGGCCGCCCTCGGGCTCGTCGCCGTCGCGCACCAAATCCCAGCGTCCGATGGCGCGCGCGAGGCCCGGCGCGAGCGTGTCCACCTCGAGTTCGTTGAAGGTGAGTTGCCCCATGGTCGCACCCTCTTCCAGGTAGCGGCGCCGGTAGCGCGCGGCGACGGTTTCGAAGCCGCGCGTCATTGCCCCGCCCGAAACGAACGTCAGGCCGTCGTCCGTCCAGTAGCCGATCTCGAGGAAAGCGTCGAGATCGCCGCGGTTCCACGCTGCGACCTGACTCCTGAGCAATGCAATTACGGCGTCGCCCACACGTTCCGCTTCGGTGGGGGGTGCGGGTGTGGGAGTGGGCGGTGCCTGATTGTCGCGGATGCTGGAACAGCCGGGGCCCCCAAACGCGAGGGCAAACGCGAGAGCGAAGGCCGGGCGCAGGCTGCGAATCGGTGTGGTGTTCACGGTGGGTGGGATCGGGGGCTGCTTCGCTAACGGGCAGCAGGGAGCAGCGTGATGAGCAAGGCGAGGGTGTCGTCGGCGCGGCCGGCGAGGTCCAACTCCTCCGCGCCTACTAGCTCGCTCGCCAGGAGGGTTTCGCCTGCGTGTAGCTCGAACGCCTCCTCTTCGCCGGTGAAACGCGCGCGCAGGTTTCCGTCGCACACGTGCAGGAGCACGTGGGCGGCCTCGTCGGAGTTCGCGCTCGTCCCGGCGGGGCAAACTTCGCCGCGCCAACGCCGTGCGCCGAGTTGGAGCACTTCCACGCTCGCCTGGACGCGCTCGCCGTCAAAGAGCACGTTCAAATCCTCGACCGGGCCGCCCACGGGCTCGGCGATGGTGCTCCAGTCCCCGTTGAAGCGGTAGGGCACGCGGGCTGCGAGGGCCGCGCGCGGCGCATCGCCGTCGTGTTCGAGCAGCAGGCCCGCGCCGCGGGTGATGACAAGGAGCCGCTCGTAACCCGGGAACTGCGAGAACGGGCCGCGCTCGGCGACTCCCGCGAGGGCCACGCGCCAACACAGGTCGCCGTCGTCCAGCGTCGCGCCGAGCGGCCACGTCGCGATCTGACGCGTGGTGCCGCGGCCGTTTTTCCACCGCGTGAGGTGGTGGTCGAGGGGCGTGAGGTGGCGAACGGTCGGAGCCATGGCGGAAGGGGCGCGGCCCGCTTTGATTGTCGCGCGCCGGACCACTTGGCGGGCACGGCGAGCGCGGGGACCCCGCGGGATTCCCAACGTGCGTCCGATCGGCGTTGGCACTGCGCGGGCGACCAACTTGTCCCGCGGCGCGCCGCAAAGTACGGTCGCGTGCGGCGCAGGCCGTCGACGCCCGACCATGGCAAACATTACGAGCGCGGTTCCGCCCCGGTTCAAACGGGTTCTCGTGGCGCTCGGTTTTGGTCTGGGCCTTGTTTTCGCCGTTCTCGCGTTAGGCGCGTTGCTGCGCGGCCGCGCCGTTGAGCCCCCGCCCGGCGCCGCGGAAGCTGCATCCGGCTCCCCGACTTCCGCGCCCTGGCAAGCCGAAGCGCGCGTGGCTCCGCCGCGCGGCGCGGATTCCTCTGCCAGCCCGTCCGTCGAAGCGCTGCCGCCCGCGACGGGCGCCTTTTCGCGCGCGGCGGCCGCCCCCGCTCCCGCACGCGTCGTGGTCGTCGATGGGGCGCTGCGACCTCTGGCGGGTGCGCAGCTCTCGCTCCACCGGATCGAGCCCCACCACGCCGGACCGATCGCCGATCGCGAGCGGTGGCTCGCGGCGGCGGCGGTGGAAGCGGCGCTCGCGCAAGTCCACACGAGCGACGTCGACGGCGCGGTGGAGCTGCCCGCGGGCGCGAGCGGCGGAGATTGGCTCTTTGCGACCGCGCACGGCAAGGCGGCGACACTCGTTGCGCTCGCCGATGTGCTGTCGCGCGGTGCGCTGCTCGTGTGCGCCGACGCACCCACAGCAACGGTGCGGGTTCGCACGGTGGATCGTGCGCCCGCGACGGGTGCCATGTTGCGGGTGGCGTGGATCGATCCGCCGTCCAGCGGAGCGCCCGCGCCCTCGGACCTGGAGCCCGCGCTCGTGCGCGAACTCGAACTGGACGCCGCCGCAGCGGTGGTACTCGCGGGCGGCGCGCCGCGTCGCTGGATCGCGGCACACCGCGGGGACGAACGCGCTGTTCCGTTTGCGGGCGAAGTTCCGGCGGATTTGGAACTCGTCCTCGGTCCCAGCTACACGCTCGACGGCGCGGTTTACGCGCTCGACGGCGCGGGCGACACGCGTTCAGGAGCGCGCTCGAGGGGCAGCCACGTGCTCGTGCGCGCGCTCGATGGAATGTCCGGTGTGGCGTTGGCCGCCGCGGCCGTGGGCGCGGATGGCCACTTCGGACCCCTGCGCGTGCCGCTCGTCGCAGGAAACGAACAACCGGAACACCTTGCTTATCTCGCGCTGGGGCGCCTGGCGGCCCAGCAACAGTCCCTCGGTGCGCCGTTGCCCGGGGATCGGCGTTCGCTCCATTTCGACGCGCAACCGGGTGTGGAGGCAGCGTTTGTCGTGCTGGGCGCGGACGGCGCGCCACTCGGCGCCGCGGACATCTTTGCCGGATGGAGCGACGCGCTGGGCGAACAGGGCGCGCGCAACACCACCGACCCGTTCGGCGAAGCACGCCTTGTATTGCCCGAAGGCCTTCCCGTCGAACTCGTGGTGCGTGCCGACGGCTACGCCGACTTCAACCAGACGTTGGAGCCTCTTGCTGCGCATTCAGGCGGTCCCATGCGAACCGTTCGGCTCACCTGGGGTGGCGCGCTCCGCCTGCGCGCGCGCTTGGCGGGCGTCTCTATTCCAGAGTTTGAGCTTTGGCTCTGGACGCGGGATTCGAATGCCGCGCAGGAATCCCGTTGGCCCACGACCGGTGCGGACGGATTCGCGCGGATCGATGGGCTGCACCCCGGCCCGTGGTCGGCGTGGGTCGTCGCGCCCGACGGTGCAAGTGCGCGCGTCGACGCCGACGTGGCGGCCGGTGAGACACGCGTGGTCGATGTCGAGCTGCGCCCGGCGCGGCGCATCACGGGACGGGTCCTTGCGCGCACGGACCGCCGACCCGTACCAGGCGCCGTGGTGGGTGTCGAAGTTTTGGCGCGCGGCGACGTGGCGTTGGGCTGGCTCGCGGTGTCCGCACCGGCGGACCCGGACGGCCATTTTGAGCTCTTTCCCGTGCCAGCGCAGGCTCAACGGCTGATCGCGGCGGCAAACGGCCACGCAACGCTCGCGCAACCACTCGGCGCTGGCGCGGTGTTCGACCCACCGAGCGGGATCGAGTTGCTGCTCGAACCCGCGGCGGAACTCCGCGTGCGGCTTGATGCGCAACCCGATGGCGGAGCCAAGCCCGTGCTGGACGGTTATCGGTTGTTGCGCGACATCGGGGACACCGTTGGGATCGCCTTTGACCACGCGGGCCGCGCGCGGCTCGACGCGCTTGCGGGAACGCTGCAGATCGCAAGCCTCACACGGCTCGGCGACGTGCGCGTGCAAACCATCGATTTCGACCCCCTGGAGCATCCCGAAGCGGTGCTCGCCGTTGCACCCGGTCGCACGCTCGAACTGCATCTGCTCCACACGGAGTCGCTGCCGCCGTCGGGCGAACCCCTCGATTGGCGTTTGGTCTACACCGATCCCGGCGGCCATGTCGTGACGCAGTTCGCGCGCGCGCCTGCGGGTGTGGTCTTCGCGGTGGAGCGCATGCCGGCGGACGAGGTCGAAATCCACGTGCAGGATGCGACCGGCGGACTGATCGTGCGCAAGCGCGTGCCGCTGGACGGTGTGCGCAGCGTTGAACTCGAGCCTGCGCCGCTCGTGCTCGATGTCATGCTGCTCGACCTGGACGGCGAGCCCCTCGGCGGCCTCGACCTGTGGCTGCACGGGAGCGCGTTGAACGGCGCGGGTGCGGCGTCGCTGACAGTCGATGGATCCGGGCGCGCGCGGGTGCGCATGTCGCCCGGGGACGTGCTGCGTGCTGTGCTGCGTGACGTGCTGCGTGACGTGCTGCTTGGCGGTGCACAGCCGCGTGTCACGGGTGTGGTCGAGATCGCCGCGGCTGCGGCGCGGGCCGGGGTCATCGAGCTGCGCCTCGATCCCGCGCGGCACGTGGAGCTCGCCGTGCGGGACGGCGATCTGGCGCTAGATGGCCGCGCGTTCTACCTGCAGGACGAAAGCGGCGCGCTCCTTGTCGGCGCGGTCGCGCCTCTCCCCA
This sequence comes from Planctomycetota bacterium, assembly GCA_038246255.1. Classification (GTDB taxonomy): domain Bacteria; phylum Planctomycetota; class UBA1135; order UBA1135; genus RI-242. The sequence goes on along the minus strand of JBBRWC010000031.1, from coordinate 3,622 downwards.
GCGGCGGGTTCGGTTTCCGCGGACTTCAGCCGGGCCGCTACCGCCTCACCGCCGCACCCGATGGGCCCTGGTACGAGCCGCGGACCCTCGACCTCGGACCGGGTGTCCGGCGCATCGACGCCGAGGCGCGCCGCCGCGGCGGGCTCGTCCTCGACGTTCGCTCCCCGACGGGCCCGGCAGCGGGTGCCGCGGTCGCGCTCGAGAGCTTGGATGCGGTGTGGGGCGGACGCACGGCGGTTTGGGCATGGATGGAGCTGGGGGCGGTGCCGCGCAGGCCGCTCGTCGCGGACGGGGACGGTGTGGTGCGTCTCGTCGGCCTGCCCCACGGGCGTTACCGCGTGCTGGCCGAGTGGGGCAATCTGGGCGCCGAGACGAGCGTAGTGCTGGAGCCCGGGGCCGAAACCCGGGCCGTTGTTCCGCTGCGCTGATCCTCGGGTGGCGGGGGCTTGCAGGCAGACGTTTGTCTGCTAGGCTGGTCCCATGGCGGCCAAAGGGGGGGCGAAGGCGGAGACCACGGCGGGGGAAGCCGGCAGCACGCGGGAGCGCATCTTCGCGGCCGTGCGCGCTGGGATCGAGCGCGGGCGCGCGCCGTCCCTGCGGGAGCTGCGCGACGCGGTGGGGCTGCGGGCGCTCGAGAGCGTGCGGGCCCAGCTCGAAAAGCTGGCGGCCGAGGGGCGGCTCGTGAAGGAAAGCGGGGCGCGGGGATGGCGGCTGCCCGGCGGCGAACAGGCACGTGAACAGGCACGTGAGCAGGCACCGCGGCTCGCGGCGGGCGCGCGGCGGCTCGTGTTCGTGCCGGTGCTCGGGCGTGTCCCGGCGGGTTCTTGGAGCGAGGCGGTGGAGGAACGGGAAGGCGAAGTGGGCGTCGACCTTGGCCGCGGTTATGCGCTCCGCGGGGATGGCAGTTCGCTCCGCGGGGAGGGGCTCTTCGCGCTGCGGGTCGTGGGGGAAAGCATGCGCGATGCGGCGATCCTCGACGGGGACCTGGTGGTGGTCGACACCCGTGCGCGGGCGCGCAGCGGCGACATCGTCGTCGCGCGGCTCGACGGCGAAGCGACGGTGAAACGTTTGTTCGTGAAGGGGCGGCGCGTGGAGCTGCGCCCCGCGAACCCCGCGTTTGCGCCGATCGTCGTGGCCGCGGGTGCGTCGCTCGAAATCCTGGGCAAGGTGGTCGAGGTGCGCAGGCACCTTGAGGGGTGAAACGATGGGGAGCGCGGAATTGAACGTGGGCGCGGTGAAAGCGGCCGTCCTCGAAGGCTCCGCGGCGCAGCGCGGGCCCGCAACCTGGACGCTCGAAGACCTGCGCGGGCGCCTCGTCGAAGTGGCCGGCTGGCGCGGGGGTGCGGTGTATTCGGCCGCGGCGCTGCTCATGCTCGACGCCCAGCGCGGCGGCGAACCCTGTGCCTGGGTCGGACCCCGTTGGCGCGGGTTTTTTCCCGCGGATTTCGACGCGCTGGGTGTCGATTTGGACGCGCTCGCGATCGTGCGTGTCGCGGATGCGGACGAACTCTCGCGCGGGGCGGACATCCTCGCGCGCTCGGGCGGTTTTGGGCTAATCGTGCTCGACCTCGGCGCGCTCACACCGCCCCTTTCCACCCTGTCGCGTTTTGCCGGCCTCGCCCGCGCACACGGCACGGCCATCGTTTTCCTCACCGAAAAACCGCCCAGCGCGCCCTCGCTTGGCTCCTTCGTGTCCCTGCGCGCCGATGCGCAGTTCGCGCGCGCAACAGGGGGCGCTTTCGACCTCTGCATCCAAGTGGACCGCGACCGCCAGCGTGTCCGGGGCTGGCAGCATCGCGAGGTGCGTCTTGGACCGCCTGGCTTGCCTTGAGCTCCCCGCGTTCGCGCTGCAATTGCTGGGTGTCCTCAACCCCGATTGGAAGGGCAAGGCGGCGGCGGTGGTGGAGCGCGACAGCCCGCAAGCGCAGGTGACCCATGCGAATGAGCTCGCGCGGGCCGCCGGTGTGCTGCCAGGCACCCGTTATGCCGCGGCGCTTGGGCTGTGCGCAGACCTGTGCGCCGGTGTGATCGACAGCGTGCGGGTGCGTGCGGCGTCGGCGGATCTGCTTGCGCGTTTGCAGCGCTTTTCGCCGCTGGTCGAGCCCAAGGAAGACGAAGACGGCGTGTTTTGGCTGCACGGACACGGCCTGGGTCGGCTTTACCCGCGCCCGTCCCTGTGGGGTGACGCGATCCTCGCGGACCTCGCCGCGGCCGGCTTTGAAGGCCGTTTGGCCCTGGGCTTTGCGAAGTTCACGACCTACGCGGCGGCCAAAGCGCGTGTTGCTCCGGGCCTGATGTCCTTTGCCGACGCGGCGGCCGAACGCACGCACACGGAATCGGTGCCGCTCGCGCGCCTCAACCTGCCACCGGTGGCGCGCGAGAAGCTGGCTAAGCTCGGGGTGACGACGGTGGGTGCGTTCGCGCGGCTGCCGGGTGGAGGAGTGCTCGAGCGTTTTGGGCCGCAAGTCCACCTTTTGCAGCGCCTCGCGGCAGGGTCCCAGGAGGAGCACTTCCACGCGGCAGAGGAGGCCGTGCCCCTGGCGGCGCGGGTCGACCTCGACCAACCGCAAAGCACGCTCGAGGAGTTGATCTTCCACGTGCGCGAACTCGCCGGGCCATTGCTCGCGCGGTTGGCGGCGCGCGGCGAAGTGGCACACGCGCTCGTGGTGGAGCTCGACCTCGACGACGGGGGTGTCCATCGGGAGCGGGTCGAGCCCGGTGACGGGACCGCGGACCTTGAATGGTTCCTGCGGCTCCTCGGGATGCGCCTCGAACCCGCGCGGCTCTGCGCGGGCGCACTTGGCATCGAGGTGGTGGTGGAGCCCGCGCCCGCGCGCCTGTGCCAGGACACGCTCTTCGTGAACGCCCGCGCCCGCGACCCGCGCGCGCAAAACAAGGCCTTCGGCGCGCTCTTTGCCGCCCTGGGTCCGGACGCGGTGGTGCGGGCCGTCGCCAACCCGGCGCACCTGCCCGAGCGCAGCTTCACCTACGAGCGCCTCGTGCGCTTGCCCGCGGCCGCGCCGCGGCGCGGGGATTCGTCGAACGGGGATCGGCCACGCGGGGATCGGCTGCCACTTGTGCGGCGCATCTACGATCCGCCGATCGAGTTGCCGCCGCGGCCGCGCCACGAACCCGATGGATGGGTGGTGTGCGGCACGGATCGCGGGCAGGTGGTGCGCATCGTCGGGCCCTACCGCCTGTGCGGAGGATGGTGGCGCGCCCAGGTGCGTCGGGAGTACCACTTCGCCGAGCTCGCCAGCGGCGACGTCGTGTGGATCTACTACGACGTGGAGCGCCGCAAGTGGTTCCACCAAGCCACCCTTGCGTGACCGGCGATTGACCCACAGCACCCAAGCCGCCCCCGCAGGTCCGGCCGGGTCGATTGCGGCGGCACGGCTGCACGGCTGCACGGCGGCACGGCTGCACGGCTGCACGGCGGCACGGCTGCACGGCGGCACGGCGGCACGGCTGCACGGCGGCACGGCGGCACGGCGGCACGGCGGCACGGCGCTGCACGGCGCTGAGCCCCGGATCGGCGCTCACGAAAAGCCGATTCTGCTCTAGGGGTCGCGGTAGGGTGCGGTAAGAACGGGCGCAACCGCGCCCCTTGGCTGCGACCGCG
>JBBRWC010000030.1:0-34700 GCA_038246255.1 Planctomycetota bacterium | reverse complement strand
TGCGTACGTGGTGTCCCGCCTTCGACCGGGTGAAGGCCCTCGCAGCGCGGGTGAAGCGCTGGCGCGACGCAAAGATGGTCATGCGCTGGACCGCCAGCGGCCGCGTGCTGGCTGAGGGAAGTTTCCGCCGCATCAAAGGCTACGCCGACCTGCCCATCTTGATGACGGCATTGGCCCACACCCCCTTGCACTCGCCGGAAACCGCTGCTTGAATGCCTGCCTGCCAGGTTTGCCCCCCTTCAAAACTCACAAGGGCGCGGACATCCTGCGGCTGCTTGTCGCTTCGCAACCGTTAGCGAGCGCGGGCACTGCCCTGGCCGCGATCGAAAACGCTCGCTTTGAGCGCTTATCCTCGAAGGGGACTACCGGAATTCGGCTCGTCTTTGGAATAGGACTAACGCGGTGCGTTGCGGGTATCCAGGGGCGTCCGCAAGCGGAATGGAAACCCACTCATAGTCACGCGCCAGCGGACCGGGGATGGCCGCTCGTTCCGCCGCCAGCATTTCTTCGGCGAGCTTCTGTTCCACGATCACCGCGTCGAGGTAGGTAGGCTCCTCGGAAAGGAAGAAGCCGGCATTGACCTCCTTGTCGTGGCCGGGCGATCGCCGTAGCGCAAGGCCGGGTCGGCGGGCGACGGAAGGCGTCACGAGTCCGTTGCTGTCGAAGATAAACAGATCGGAGTAGTAACCTACGGCACCGATTGTCCCCATGACCAGGGTGTCATCGGGATCGGCATGCTCTTTCAGCGCGACGCCCAGATGGATCCAATTGCGCCTGAATGAATCGAGATACGCCCACTGCTCGTACGCGCCCAAATACTTGATGTTCCAGTTGTAGTGAAAACGCTCGCGCAAGGCATGCGGGGTCGGATAGTAACCGAATGCGGGAAGGCTGGTGACGGCGATGGACGCGCCAGCAAGCACGATCGCGATCTGTTTCGAGCGCCCACTCGTATGCAGATACCGCGCGAGCAACGCGGCGAAGAGCAGTGCGACAAACGGCAGCATCGGGACGAGGAAGCGCCGAAACGGCATGAAGTCTCCACCGACGATCACGGCATATCCGCACGCCCCCAGGCAGATCAGGAGTGCATGGACGATGACGGCCTCGGGGCGGCGCCGCGCTCGCTGGTCCCGGACGAGCGTCCCGATCCCGAGTGCGAACATCAGACCGATGAAGGGGTAGGTGAGGAAAAACTCGATGACGTAGTTCGATCCGCGCTCGAGCGCGACCGCTGACAACGTCACCTTTGTGTACGCGGTGTTCGGCAGAAGGTCGCCGAAATATGAATACCGCCAGGCTACATATCCGAGCACGGTCGTGACCGCGATGCCCGTGGCCGTAGCGATGGCCATGAACATTGGCCTCGTGCGGTGCCAAAAGAACCAACTGATGGCTGCGGATAGGAGCAGCACGGCGATGAGATAGGGCGCATCCGCGCGCGTCAGTCCCATCAGCCCCATCCAGATTCCAGCGCGGAGACCGCGCGGCGATTGCGGATCGGCGAGCAACGCTTCGTACGCCAACAGGGCGAACAAAGTGAAGACCATGGTCTCCATTCCGCCGGTTGCCCAGGCGCCGATCGGCGGCAGCGCGGCGAGGAAAGTCGTGGACAACACGGCGACCCCCGGACGCTCGGGATAGCGACGGACGACGGATCCGGAGAGGATCCAAAGCAGGCTGGCACCCGCAACCACCAAGGTGATGCGACTCCAGATGAGCACATCGAGGCCCACTCGAATCAGTGCCGCATTCCACACGATCCATAGGAACTGTGTGTAACCCTCGACCGGCGGCACCACCCCGCGGTTGAAGTTGAATCCGTATCCCTCGACCACGTTCCTGGCGATCCGAAACACGATGTACGCGTCGTCGGTCAGGAAATCGAGGTGCCACGCGAGTCCCACGAAGGGCAGCAAGGCGACGCCGAAGGCCAGCAGCTGCACTTGCCGTGGATTCGCTGCTGGGTTCGTATGCATTTCCTCGAAGGATAAGCGCTCCAAGCGGTCGTCGCGCACCGCGGCAGGTTAGCGCCAGGGTTTGAGAACGGCTGCGAAGCGCTCGGAGCCGCAGTGGCCGCGGTCGGTCGCGGACGCACGGCCTTAATCCTTGGACCCGCCGCGAGTCCCTCGGCGCCGGCGAGCGCAGCCGACAGCGCGGATCCGGCCCGCAATGAGCACGGCCGATCCGAAGGACTCTTCGGATCGGCCGTACTGCTCTTTTGGAGCGAAGGGTGAGCCCGACGCGTATTTATTCGTCGTCGCCGTCCTTTTTGAAGAACGACGCAAAAGGGTTATGGCCAGCGGGCGTCTGGGTCGGCTTTTCGGCCTTCCAATCGCGTGTGTCGCCGTCGCCCGCATCCCGGCGACCGCGGCCGAAGCCACCGTCGCCACGCGGTCCGCGACCACCTTGGCCGCCACCTTGGCCGCCGCCGCCGCCGCCGCCACCTTGGCCCCCACCGGGGCCTCCGCGGCCGCGACCGCCGCCTTGACCGCCGCCCGGGCCTCCGCCTTGGCGGGGCGCGCGGCCGCCAGCGTCGCGCAGACCGGGATTGGTCGGCATGCCGTCGCGGCGAGTGTTCGCGGCGCGCACCATGCGCTGGGGCTCGGGCCACTGGTCGTCGCGACCGACGTCGCGCCGGCGTTCGCGCCGCTCGCCCCCTTCCGCGCCGGCGCGCTGGCGCTGCGGGCGCTCACCCCGATCGGGGCGCTCACCGCCACCCTCACCGCCTTCGCGGCGCGGTGCGCGCTGCGGGCGTTCGGGCAGGTTCTTGAAAGACAGCGCGATGCGCGGACCCGAGGTGTCGAGCACACGCGCGCGAACGACCTGGCCAACCGAAACAGCCTCGCGGGCGTCGCGGACGAAGCGTTGGGCGAGCTCGCTGATGTGCACGAGTCCCTCGCGCTCGACACCGATGTCCACAAAGGCGCCGAAGTTCGCCACGTTGCTGACGATGCCCTCGACGATGATGTCCTTCGTCAAGCCCTCCGGCGGAGCGTCGGGGGCGATCAGCGTCGGCGGGAACAGGCGCGGGCGCGGGTCGCGGCCGGGATGGCCGAGCTCGCGCAGGTAGTCGCGCCAGGTCGCGTCATCAACGCCGAAATCCGCGGGCGCAAGGCCGCGCAGCGCTCCGAATCGGCCGATCACAGCCTCGCGCGGTTGGCCCGTTGCGGCGATGACCTTCTGTGCGAGCTCGTACTCCTCCGGGTGCAACGAAGTCGCGTCCAGCGCCTCGCTGGAGCCCGGCAACCTCAAGAACGACACCGCGTTCGTCCACGCGGTCGCATCGAGCACCCCGGTCGTCTGCAGTGCGGCGCGGGTCGAAAGCGCACCCGCTTCGCGTAGGGCGACGAGCGCCTTCGCCTTGTCGGCGTCGAGGCCCGGCACCAGCTTGAGGACGTCGGCGCTCGCGCGCTCCAAGTCCACACCTACGTGAGCGACCGCAGATTCGAGCGTTTCGTCGAACAGTCGGCGCAGGTTCGCCTTGCTCACGAGGCTTTGCTCGAAACCGAGGCCGAGGTGACGCGGGTCGATCTTCAGGAACTCCGCGAGCGGGTCCTGCAGGCGCCGCGCGAGACTCGTCGCCTGGCGGGCGGGAGCGGTCATGTCAGGCAGCTCGCGCCGCGCGAGTTCGGAATTGGCGTAGTTCGACAGGCCCGCCTCGTTGACGAGCATCACCGCCACTTCCGCGTTGAGCCCGTGGATCGCCGCGCGGATGCGGCGCACCATCGGGCGCGCGATGCGGCTTGCGCCCATCGCGATCCAACTGATGCCGTGGGGCTGGAGCGTTTCGACCAGCTTGGCGGGCAGGCCGGCTTCGTCGAGTTCGGCGGCGGCCAGGGTTACCGGGGGCGCGACCAGGGTGCCGCGCTCGTCCACGACGGCGATCACGAGGTCGCCCTTCGGCGTCACGTCGATGCCGGCCACGGGCTTCGGCCCGAGGGTCGCGGTCATCAACAACTGGCGCAGGTGTTGGCCGAGGAAACGCAGGGCTTCTTCGTCGCCGCGCTCCTTGAGCTCGAGCCGCACGTCCGCTTCCAGCATCGGTACGAGCCGGCGCTCGAACGCTCGGCGCGCCACGGCGGCGAGCACCCCTTCGAACTCGGGCCGAGTGTGCTTGCCGAGCGCCGCGCGCACCTTGGGCAGGGCGCGCTCAGGGTCGAGGGTGATCTCGGTCGTGACCGCCCGGTCGCGCTGGGCCTGGCGGACTTGCAAGAGCTTGTGGCCCTGGATCTGGGGCAGCGGCTGGGAAAGCTTGAGCAGCGCCTTGTGGCGGCCCGCCTTCGATTCATCACCACCGACGGGCCGCACTTCCAAAATGCCGTGCTTGCGCAGGGAACGGCGCAATTGACCGCGCAATCCCGTGTGGCGACCGAGGCGGTCCGACAGGATGCGCATCGCTCCCGCGAGCGCGTCTTCTTCGGTGTGCACACCGTGGTCCGGGCGGACGAAGTCGCGGCAAACACGCACGAGCTCCGGCGTGACGACGATGTCGACACCGGTGCTGTCGCCCTCCGCATCAACACCCTGGATCGACGCTTCGAGTGTCGGAGCAGGGCGCTCGTCGGGCTCCTCGTTGGACTCCTCGCCGGAGCGTTCCGACGTGTCGTCTTCGGATGTGCTCTCGACGCTTTCCTCGCCCACGTGGCTCGGCTCGCTCGCTTCGTGGTGCGCGATCGCCGCATCCAAGTCTTCGGGCGAATGCGCTTCCTCGCGTGCTTCGCCCTGCGCTTCGCCCTGCGCCTGAGCAGCACGCGTGTCCGCGGCAGTCGCTTTCGCAGGGACCGGGACAACAACGTCGAGAGTTGCCGCGGGATCTGCGTCGCCGTGGCTTGCTTCGGCTTGCTCCGCGCTGGCGTCCGCCGACGCGTCTTTGGCTGGGGTTTCGCCCGCCGCCTTGGGTAGCGGCGCCACGAGCAAGTCGGCGAGCGCCCCGAGGCCGCGCTCAAACGCCTTTTGCACTTCGGGCTCCGGCCGGCGGAACGGGAGGAAGATGTCCTCCAGCTCGAACCGGTCCAGACTGCGGCGCACGGCCTCGACGACCTTCGCCGGAACATCGCCGCGCGCTTCGAGCAGCCGCAAGATGCTGGCGCGACGGCGCTCAAGATCCTCGAGCTCCTGATGTCGGCGAGCGATGCGCCGGATAACCAGCTCATTGAGCTCGCCGCACTCGGCGCGGCGGAAGCGGGCGATGTACGGGGGCAGGAAACCGGCGTCGAGCAGCTCGAGCAGGCGACGGAGGGCATCGACGTCGATGGCGAATTCCTTCGCCAGCGCATCGTGCAGGAGGGTTGCAGTCACGGGGGGACCTACGTAGGCGGCCGCAGTGCCCGCACGCAACAGCGTGGGGCAAGACGCGGACTCCGCGGGCGGCTCGGGGCCGTTCGCGGATGGGTTTAGGGGCGGCGATCGTAACCGCTGGCGAGCGCCCGTGCGCAAGGGGCCCGGAAGAGCGCCAGCGGCGTCGGTCGTCGGGGTGATTTCTTTGGCGGCCGCGACCCCGCTCAATCGGGGATCTCGAACACGCTCGCTCGGGTTTCCTCGGCCACCAGGAACGCCCCCTGCCGCACACCCCAGGCGACACTTTCGTCGAGCCCGGGTACCGCGAGTTCCCCGAGCCCGCGCCCCGTGAGGCCGTCCTTGACCTCCAGCAAAGCGCCGCGTGCCATGTACAGCTTGCCACTGTCGAGGGCGATCGACGCCTCACCCCCCGCGTCCGCCGACAGGCGTTGGTACCAACGGGGAACACTGCCGGGAGTGGCCCGCGGGTCGAGCATCACCAGCCCGCCGCTGCCCTCCTCGGGCGGCGCTTCGGGGTTATCGGGGTCCTCGGCGAGTAGGCGCTCAAGGGCCATTTCCCGCGCGAGTTCCGCGGGCAAAAGCGCCTCGAGGTCGTCGACCAGCAGCGCCAACTGCCCCTCCGCCGCCTCAATGGCGTGAACGACCGGCTGGCTGGGCTCCAGCAATTCGCCCGCATAACGCCCGGTCTGCGCATCCAGTACCAACACCCCCTGCTGGCGCTTGTCCTTGTGCGAAAACACGACAAACACGCGTTCGCCGACGCGGGCCGCAAGGTGGTAACGCTGGCCTTCGCGATGGTACGTCCAGCACTCGGCCATCGGCGTGGTCAGGAGTCCCGTGACACGTTTCGCCGACACGCAGATGCAAAGATCCGGATCGACGAGCGCCGAATCGAACTCGGGCACCGCCTGCACGCCGAGGGTCTCGCCGCTGTCGATCGCCATGCGCGCCATGCGGTGGCCGTTGCCGCTCGGGCCTAGGACGACGAGCTCACCCTGCTCGCCGAGCCCCGCCCCGAAACCCCGGCCGTAACCCACCTCGCACGGCGAACTCCACAGGATTTCGCCGGTTTGGCGGTCGAACGCGCCCACCTTTCCGGGAATGACGCTGTCGGTCCATTTGCCGCCCGCCGGCGGGTCATAACCGTGGAGCACCACCGGTCCGGTGGCCCCAAACGCGATTCCATCGACCTCTGAACTGAGGTCGCGCGACCATCGGCGGCGAGCGCTGCGTGTCATCGGCAGGATGTTAACGAACCCGACGGCCGGTCCCTAAACGGGATGGCCGCTCCCGAAACGGAACCCGCAACCATGGCAACAGCCTCACGGCAGGCGCCCGCGCCGGGCATTCGCCGCGCGTCGTGTTGGTGGAGTGTGGCGCGGTAGAGGCCGGCTGCAATGGAGCCGGGCGTCCCCTCGGCTTTGGCCGCGGGGACGCCCGGTCGGTTTGGCGGCCATAGCCGCCCCCGGGAGGCCGATCAGCCCTGGGCGAGGATCTTTTCGGCCAGGTTGCGGGGGACGTCGCGGTACTCGTGGAGTTCCATGGTGAACGAGCCGCGGCCCTGGGTGGAACCGCGCAGGGATGACGAGTAGGCGAACATCTCGGCGATCGGCACCAGGCCACGCACCACGCGCAGGTCGCCCTGCACGTCGACTTCGCTGATCTCGCCGCGGCGGCTGTTGAGGTCGCCCACCACGGACCCGATGTACTCCTCGGGCACACGCACTTCGATCTTCATGATCGGCTCGAGCAGCACGGAGTTGGTTTCGGCTACTTGGCGGAAGGCGAGGATGCCGGCCTGCTCGAAGGAGAGTTGGTCCGAGTCGACTTCGTGGTACTTGCCGTCGAGCAGCACGGCCTTGACGCCGACGTAGGGGTAGCCGTGGCGACCACCGCCGGAAACCGCTTGCTCGACGCCGTAGGACACGCTGGGGACGTATTCCTTCGGCACCGTGCCGCCGCGGGTGCCGTCCTGGAACTCGAACACCTTGGTTGGGTCTTCGGTCGGCTCGAAACGCACGGTCACGACCGCGAACTTGCCGCGGCCACCCGACTGCTTCACGAAGCGCGCTTCGGTCTCGACCACGCGGCCGAGCTTCTGCTTGTACGCAACCTTCGGCTTGCCGGTGACGACCTCGCACTTGTGGTCGTTGAGGATGCGATTGCAGAGCACTTCCAGGTGCAACTCGCCCATCCCGCTGATGACGAGTTCCCCGGTCTCCTCGTTGGTCGTCGCGCGGAACGTCGGGTCCTCGCGCATCATCTTGCCGATCACCTCGCCGAGCTTGTCCCGGTCCTGGTTGTTCTTCGGCTCGATCGACATCGAGATCACGCTGTCGGGGAACTGGATCTTGCTGAGGGCGATGGGATTGTCCTCGTCGCACAGCGTGTCGCCCGTGATCGTGTTCTTGAGGCCGATCACGGCGGCGATGTCACCGCACTCGAGGCGGTCGATGGGCTCGCGCTTGTTTGCGTGGATGCGCAGGATGCGGCCGATGCGCTCGCGCTTCGTGGTGCGCGGGTTGTAGAGCGTCACACCCTTCTCCAGAATGCCCGAGTAGACCCGGATGAAGGTCAAGTCGCCGGTTTGCTCGGCGATCGTCTTGAACGCCATCAAGCACACCGGCTCGTCCTCGGACGTGCGGCGCGACAACGTCTCCTCGGTGCCCGGAACCATGCCCACGACCGCGTCGACGTCAACCGGCGTCGGCAGGTAGTCCACAACGGCGTCCAGGAGGAACGCAACCCCCTTGTCCTTGAGGGCCGCGCCGCAGATCACCGGCGTGATGTCCATGGCGAGGGTTCCCTTGCGCAGGGCGGCTTTCAGCATCGCGGCGCCGATCGGCTGGTCCTCGACGAACAGGTCGAGCATCGCTTCGTCGAACTCCGCGGCGTGCTCGCAGGTCTCGTGGCGGCGCATCTTGGCCTCCTCGAGCAGATCCTCGGGGATCGGCAGCTCCGTGAACACCTTGCCCGAGCTGCCGTCGTCGAACTCGTAATAGCGCATCTCGACCAGGTCGATCAGGCCGCGGAAAGCCTTCTCGGCACCGACCGGCATCTGCAGCACCACGGGGCGGGCGCCCAGGCGTTCGATGATCGTGCGCACGGCCTTGTCGAAGTCCGCGCCGACGCGGTCGAGCTTGTTGATGAAACAAATGCGCGGGACCTTGTAGCGGTCCGCTTGGCGCCAAACGGTTTCCGACTGGGCTTCGACACCCTGTACCCCGTCGAACACCGCGACCGCGCCGTCGAGCACACGCAGGGAGCGCTCAACCTCGGCCGTGAAGTCCACGTGACCGGGGGTGTCGATGATGTTGATGGTGGTGTCTTTCCAGACCGTCGACGTGGCGGCCGATTGGATCGTGATGCCGCGCTTTTGCTCCTCCTCGAGGTAGTCCATCGTGGCGGCGCCGTCGTGCACCTCGCCGACGCGGTGGATCTTGTTCGTGATGAACAGGATCCGCTCGGTGACGGTGGTTTTGCCAGCATCGATGTGGGCCATGATGCCGATGTTGCGGTGGTTGAGCAGGCGCTTGGAGGACATGGCTTTCTGACAGGAGGAGAGGGTCGTGCCGCACAGGGGCCGGACGGCGCGGGCGCACCCCGTGGGGGGAGCGCGGCGTGTCGCCGCGGGCTCGGGCGGGCGGTTTCCGGCGAAATCGACGGAGGTGGAAAGACGGAGTCGGCGCCCTGCGGCCGAGGGGCCAAAGCGCCGCGGGGCCGTACGGCGGGATCCCGGGGCGCGGACGGAGGGCCCGGAGGCACACCACCGCTCCTCGAGGGGCCGGAACGCCGCACGAAGGCGGAATAGGGTAGCGCCCGGGGCTGCCCCGTCAAAGCCGCGGAGCTCTGGACGCGGGCGCGACCGGCCCCGCGCACCGTCCCATGGCGTCCCGCGCGGTTGATCTTGGGGGCTTGCCGCCCCGCGACCGCCGGGCCGTCAGCCGGGGCGGTTGCGGCCCAGGCGCTCGTGGGCGTCGACGAAGTCCCCCGCCGTGAAGGACGCCATCAGGGACAGGTCGCCCGCGAGCACGGTGGCGGCCGCAATCTCGGCAAAACGACGCGCGGTCCCGGAGCCCGTGCACCCCAGGATCGCCAAGCACTCGGCGGCCGTGCCCTGACCGCTGCCACCCCCCACCGTGCCGACCAAGAGGCTCGGCAGGTGGACACCCGCATAGAGGTCGCCCTCCGCCGTCACGTCGAGGTCGAGGTAACCGGTCGCGCTCTCGACGACATACGCGACGTCCTGTCCGCACGCGAGGAACAGCGCCGCGAGGCCGTTTGCTGCCTGGATCGTCCAGTTGTGTGTGCCGAGCTGCGCGTAACCCGCCGCGTAGGAGCGCGCGATTGCGGCGAGTTTTTCCGGCGTCGTGCGCAGGCGGCGCTCGACCAGTTCGCGCGGAACAATGGCGTCGGCGACCGTGCTGCGGCCGCGTCCTTCGACCAAAGCGCGTGCGTTTGAGCGTTTTTCGACGTCCTGGCCATGGACGTGGCGTTCGAGCGCTCCCGTCGATTCCGCAAAGTCGATCGAAATCAGCTCCGCGGCCCGCGCGGCCATGTTGATGCCGATCGCATCGCCGGTTGTGAAGAGCAGCCGCAAGATCACGCGCCGGCCCCATACCTCGGCCTTCGCCGACGCGAGCGCCCCGTGTCGCGTGATTTCCGACACCCGCTGGCCCCAGCGCTCAACACAATCGGGAACGGTCCCCGCAGCCGCCTGCGCGGCACCCCCGTCGCGGTACACCAGCATCGGGTGCTGGGAGAGCGCGTCCGCGATCACCCGCGCACGCGCTCCCCCAGCTTCGCGCAGCACCGACATCCCCCGCGAATAGGACGCGACCAGCGCGCCTTCCGTCGCGGCGAGGGGCACAAAAACCTCGTACGGCCCGGCCTCCCCATTAACCCGCAGCGGGCCCGCAAGCCCCAGCGGGACCTGGGCAAACCCGATTGGGTTTTCGATCTTTCCGCGCGTTTGGGCGAGCGGCACAGGCGCGCCGGCGATGTGTTCGAACGCCCGTCCGGCGGCCGCTTCCGCAAGCGCCCTGCGCCCCGCCGCCGCGGCGGGTGTGTGGTCGTCGACCCCGTCGCGCGGAAGGCGCGGCAGGCCCGAATCGCTCGGAACGGGTTCCACGGCGCTCATCGTGCCGCGGGCTTGATCACCAAGGAAGGGCTACCCCCTGGATCGGCGGCGCGGGAAGGTCCATGCTCGGCCCACCGTGCTCGAATTCCTCCAAGCCATCCTCGGAATCTTCGTGGTCGTCTACGACGGCCAACACGCCCTGAAGTTCACCCTGGGACGAGCGCGATACGTCGTGGGTCCTGGGCTGCAGTTTAAGTGGCCGATCATTCAGCGTTTCCAGGTCAAGGACACACGCCACACAACCCTCGACCTCGAGCCGCAAACGATCCGCCTCGCGGACGACCTCGTCTACGAGGTCGACACGAAGGTGCTGTACCAGATCGTCGATCTGCGCAAAGCGATTATCGAGATCGACGACGTGGTGATGGGCCTGCGCAACCGCGTCGTGCTGGCGGTGCAGCGCATCGTCGGAGCGCAAACACGCGCGACCATCGGCGACCGCGAACACATGGAAGAGCTCATCCGCGACGAGCTGCGCCCGGTGGAGGAAGCCTGGGGTGTCAATATCCTCGCGGTCGGCTTCTCGAACCTCTCGCCTTCGCCCGCAACGCTCGAAATCACCCAACTCGACCTGCTGGCGCGCGAGCGCCTCGCGCTGTATCACGAACTCGTCTCCGAGGACCTCTCACCCGCCGCGGCGGTGGCGCTGGTCACGGGGGCCGTGGTGACGAGCAGCGCCGACACGGATGGTGGTCGACCGACACGCACGCCACGTCCTTCCCCCGCTCTCGAGGCCGAAGCGGCGATCAAAAATCCACTCGATTCCTTCGCGGGCGAAGGCGACTCGAAGGGCACCTGATCGGTGCGCGTTCACCCCCTAGGCCGCATTCGCGCGTCCGCGTCCGCACGCGAAGAGCCCGGCGTTTTCGCGCGCGTTTGGAACCGCATCAAGCGGTGGCCACTGCGCATCCTGAGCTGGTCCTGGTCGCTCCTGGTCGATGAGGTCTTCAACAACGTCTACCTGGTCGGCGCGGCGGTTTGGGCGTTTTTCCGCGCGCTCGGCGTGACGGTGCAAACCGGTCAGACGGGACTGCGCTTCACCCTGGGCCGTGCGGGCCAGCAGCTTGAGCCCGGCTTCCACTGGATGGTGCCATTCGTGCAGCGCGCCCGCGTCGTCCCCACGCGCTCGCGCACCCTCGACCTTGAGGATCAGCGTGTTGCGACACGCGATGGCCTGGTGGTCGTCGCGAGCGCCACGCTGGTGTGGCGCATCGAAAACGTCGCAAAGTCGATCATCGAAGTCGACCATTTGCTAAAGGCAATGACCGATTGGCTTTCCGTCGCCGCCGCGCGCGTCCTGTCGGGGGCCGCGCGCGCCGACCTCGACCTGCGGGCCGAAGAGAGCGAGTCGCCGGAACTCGATCGACGCCTCGAGGCCGAACTCACGGAGTTGCTCGCGCCGTGGGGTGTCCGGGTTGAGCGCGCCGGTTTCCCGACCATCGCACCCAGCCCGCGCACGGCGGCGCTGCTGCAAACCCGCGAACGTGTTCGCACCCGCCGGCGCGCACACCGCATGCTGGGCGGCGACAGCGTCGCGTTGCTCTTTTCGGGCGCGCGCCCGGCGCTGCCGGTGCGCCGCGCCAAGGTGGCCGCGGAGCGCGAGAGAGCGTCGCGGATGGCCCGCCGGCTGCAGATCGAACAGCAGGCACTTGAGTTGGCGCAGGAACTGCGCGAGCGCGCAAAGATCCAGCGACGGCAAGCGCCCGGCGGCCTTGGCCCGCGCCCAGGGCCCCTAAACAAGAAGGCGCCGCCGATCGCGAAGTACGACGCGTGAGTCGCGGGCGGCTGCGCTTATTTCGGCGCGGGGGTGGGTGCGGGGGTGGGTGCGGGGCTGGGTTTCGGCGGAACCGGCTCGATCTCAAAAACTTTCGGCCAGTTTTTGCCGGTGACGAAGATGCGGTTCGCCCGTTCGTCCCAGGCGATGCCGTTGAGCACGTTTTGGGGGTCGACGGGTGGCTCCGGCGGCAGTTGAATCAGCCCGGAAAGGTCGATCCAGCGAACGACCTCTCCGCTTTCGACGTCGATGCACACGATGCGGTCGGTGTGCCAGACGTTGGCCCACAGCAGGCCGTCGATCCACTCCAACTCATTCAGGTTTGTGACCGGGCGGCCCTTCTCACGCACACGCACTCGACCGAGCTCGACGAACGAATCCGGGTGCATAAACCGCAGCGTGTCGGTGCCGTCGGACAGGATCAGGCGCTCGCCATCGTCCGCCAGGCCCCACCCTTCGCCCGTGAAGCGGTGCGTGAAAAGCGGCCGCAGGTCCCGCGCGTCGTACACAAACGCGGTGTTCTGTTGCCACGTGAGCTGGATCAACTGACCGTCGCGCAGGATCAGGCCTTCACCGAAGTAGTTGGGTGCGAGGCGGTGTTGGCGCAGGATGCGGCCCGTCGCGAGTTCCACCTCGCGCACCGTCGAATACCCGTAACCACCGGTGCTCTCGAACAACTTCCCGTCGTGGAAGAGCAGCCCCTGCGTGAACGCGTAGCGCTCGTGGGGATAAGTCGCGACCACGCGGTATCCCCAGACCGGCGTCGCACTGGATGTCGCCGGCGAACCTGCGGAAGTGACGGCCGCACCGCGGTCGGCCTGGGCGGGCGCGGCAACGGTCGTTTGCGGCGTGGGTCCCGCGCCGCCCCCTCGCCCGCAGGCGGCTAACCCGGCAAGCACCGCGAGGGCGGCAAGCGGTTTCAGTCGCAGGTGGGTGGCTGGGAAGAGGTGCATCGCGGTTGCTTCAGCCTAACCCGGTTGCGCTGCTCCGCCGCGCCGCTGGGGCGCCCACGCGGCAAGGCGGCGTTCCATGACCGCCACGGCCTCGGAGCTCGAATCCACCAGCACCGCCCTGCGGCCATTGCGCGCGGCCGCCTCACCGGAGGTGCCGCTGCCCGCGAAAAAATCAAGCAACACGTCGCCGGGGTTCGAGTGCACCCGCACGAGGCGTTCGTAGATCGCGAGCGGCTTCTGGGTGGGATAGCCGGTGCGCTCCTTGCTGCCGGGTGGAACGATGGTCTGCCACCACACGTCCGTGGGAGTTTTTCCGCGGGCGGCCTTCTCGGGCCCCACCAACTTGGGCGCGAGGTAGGGCACGCGGTCCATGTCCGCGTAGCGGAACGTGTAGTGCTTCGGGTCCTTCGTGTAGACGAGCAGCACATCGTGTTTGGCCGGCCAGCGTGTGCGCGAGCGCGCACCGTAGTCGTAGGCCCACACGATCTGATTCAGGTAACAGCGCCGGCCGAACACACCGTCGAGCAGCACCTTCACGTAATGGGATTCGCGCGGGTCCACGTGCACGACGAGGGTGCCGTTGGGTGTGAGCACCCGGCGCGCTTCGACAAAACGGGGCTCCAGAAAATCCAGGTACGCCGCGCTGCCCCCAAAACGATCGTCGAACGCGCTCGTCGAAACCGGCTCCACGCGGTGGGTTTCCCCGCGGAAGCCGATGCGTGTGCCCGCAGGGTCGCGCGGCGTGCGCGTGCGCAGTCGGCGCTGCACACGCCCGGTGTTGAACGGCGGGTCGATGGCGATCAACGCAAACGACCCGTCGCGTTCGCCGCGCAAGAACTCAAGGTTCTCCCCGTGCACGACTTCGAGCGCGGCGGGCTCGCGCTCGGCCACATGCGGCTGCGACGCTTCGTCTAGGTCCGGGGCGTGTGCGTCCAGATGCAACGTAGCCCTGGGGGCGGTGGGCGGTTCGACCGCGGCGGCGCGGGGCGCGGAACGCGGACAGCGGGGCATTTCTACACTGTAGCCGCGGCACGTCCCCGGGCGCCTCGCCGCCGACCGCGCCCGCCGGTCGTTATCCTGGTGGGACGATGGAACACGGTGCGCACGGCGAGGGCGGCGGCAAGGGACGTCGGCGCGAGCGAGCGGTGGAACCGGCCGCGGCGCAGAACGAGAGACCGGTCGCCGAGGAGAGCCAGGATCCAATGGAGCTCGCGATTCAGCTCGCCAAACGCTCCGCGCGCCAGGGCGGCGGGCCGTTTGGGGCGGTCGTCGTCCAAGACGGGGTTATCCTCGCGTCCGGAGCCAACGCCGTCGCGGTGTCGTCGGACCCAACGGCCCATGCGGAGATCGTTGCGATCCGCGCGGCCGCGCGCGTGCTCGGCACCCACGACCTTTCGGGCTGCGAGATCTTCTCGAGTTGTGAGCCCTGCCCGATGTGCCTCGGTGCGATCTACTGGGCGCGCATCAAACGTGTGTGGTACGCCTGCGATCGGGAAGATGCGGCCGTCGCCGGTTTCGAGGACGAGTTTTTCTACGACGAGCTTGCCCGTAAACCTTCGAAGCGCCGCATCCCGATGCAACGTGTGCTGCGCAAGAAGGGCCTCAAGGCGTTCCAGATCTGGCTCGCGAACCCGGACCGCCAAACCTACTGACGCCGGGGCGGAGCGCGCAGGCCTTCGGAGAGAGGCGCACGCTTCGCTCAAAGGCGGGCTAGAGGCCCGCGCTCCCAGCATCAGGCGGGTGATGGGTTTGCGCCCTGAATGTCCCGTGGTGTGTGGGCCGGCGCAGGCTTGGGCGCGCTGTCCGGCGACGCGCGCTCCGTCTTCGGCTGGCGCCAGGACTCGACCTTCTCCGCCACGTCGTGTCCGAAGCTGAGCATCACGGGTACGAGGAACAGCGTGAAAACCGTCGAGACCAAAAGGCCGCCGACGAGGATCGCGCCGAGGCCCTGGTAAAGCTCCGCGCCCGCGCCGCCGCCCAACGCGAGGGGCAACATGCCCATCACCGTCGTAATGACGCTCATCAGGATGGGTCGCAGGCGCGACTTCGCCGATTCCGCGAGCGCGGGGCGCGCTTCCATCCCCTCGAGTTGGAAATTGTTCGCCTGGTGCACGATCAGGATCGCGTTGTTGACGACGAGGCCCGCGAGGATGATGAACCCGAGCATGGCGAGCACGTCGAAAGCGGCTTGACCGCCGCTCCACTGGTGCGCGAGAGTGATGCCGACGATGCCTCCGGCGAGCGCGAGCGGCACCGTCACGAGGATCACGAAGGGCGTGAACCAGCTCCGGAACAGCGCGACGAGCAGCAGGTAGACGATCAGCACGGAAAAGCCGAAACCCGAGGTCAAGGCGGCAAGGGTCGTGCGCAGCTTGTCGGCGGATCCACCCAGTTCGAGGCTGTACGCGGGACCGAGTGCCTGCGACATGGCGGGGAAGACCACGCGCTCGACCCGATCGATCGCCACTTCCAGTGGTGCGTCGGCGGCGAGGTTGACCGTGAAGAGCACGTTGCGCTCGCGCTCGAGCCGGCGGATGCTCTGCGGACCCGTCGTGGCGCGCACTTTTGCGACGCTGCCCAGGGTCAGGACCCGGCCGTCGTCGGTGCGAAAACGCAGCGCCTCGAGTCCCGCGATCGTGCCGAGGTAGTCGTCGGCTGCGACGACGTTGACCTCCACCTCGCGGCCACCTTCGATCAAGCGCGTCAGGCGCCTCCCGGCCACCACCGTCTCGACGATACCGCCGATTTCGGCGACATCAAGGCGCAGGTCTTTGGCGCGCTCTTCGTCCACCTCGACGACGATCTGCGGTTGCCCTGTCACGAGCGACGGTCGCACGGATTGGACACCCTCGATCGCAGACAGCCGCTCCATCAACTCGCCCGTGGCGCGCTCGAGAGTGGCAAAATCCGGCCCCGACAACTCGATCTCGAACTGTTTGCCCGGATCGTCGAACAGGCTCGCGCGCACCGGCACGAAGAACAGGAAACCCGGCAAGCTGAACGCCGGGCTCGCCTTGAACATGCGGTCGTAGAACTCGGTCAGTCCTTGGGCGTCGCCGTACTCGTCTTCGAGGATGATTCCGCCGCCGTTGAACCCGGGTGCGCTCACCGCGAACATCCGCGCGGCCTCCGGCTGAGCGAGCACCCATGCTTCCCAGGCGGCAAAGTTCTCCTTAATCTGCTCGGGCCGCTGCCCCGGAATCGGGGAGGCGAAGAACATGATCATGTTGCGGTTGCCTGTGGGCAGGTATTCCGCCGGCGGCGCGAACCGAAACGCGATCAGCGCGAGGGACGCAAGGACCAGGATCACGCCGATCTTGAACGCCGCGCCCCCGAAGCGGTTGAACACCAGCCGGTCTAGGAATCCCGCGTAACCCCGGCCGACCATGCCAAGAGGCATGGCCGTTTCCGCGGGCGGAGGTGCTTCGGAGCCCACCCGGCGGCCGAAAAGCAGGGAGCACAGCACCGGGACGACCGTCAGCGCGACGATCAGCGACAAACCCACCGCCGCCGAGATCGCGAGGGCCATGTCGGTGAACAAGGCGCTCGCTTCGTCCGCGCCGAGCAGGATCGGAATAAAAACCGCGATGGTCGTCAGCGTCGACGCGAGCACACCGCCCCACACCTCGCGCCCCCCGTCGACGGCGGCCCGCACACGGTCCTTGCCCATCTCGAGGTGGCGGAAGACGTTCTCTAGCACGACGATCGCGTTGTCCACGACCATGCCGCTTGCAAAGGCGAGGCCCGCCAAACTGATGACGTTCAGCGTGCGGTCCAGGGACTTGAGCACGAGAAACACGGCGGCGAGCGAGATCGGTATGGAAAGTGCGACCACCAGGATGCTGCGGTAGTTGCGCAGGAACACAAGCAGCACGCTGACCGACAAGACGGCGCCAAGGACCAGGTTGTCGCGCACAAACGCCAGCGCAGCGTCGATGTAAGTTGTTTCGCGGTACACCGGATCGAGGAACACGTCGAGGCCCCGCTGGGCGAAGTTCCCGTTGATCCGACCGATTTCCGCGTCGAGCGCGCGCACCGACGACACCACGTTCGCACCGACCTGGCGGCCGACGCCCAGGGCCACGCCCGGCACTCCGTCGATGTTCACGAAGCTGGTGCGCTTGCGGTAGGTGTCGACGACTGTCGCCACGTCGCCGAGCAGCACGTTGCCCGTGGGCGTGGCGAGCACGACGATCTCCGCGAGGTCGCGCACTTCAACCGCGCGGCCGATGGTGCGGACCTGGATCCGCCGACCCTGCGTGTCCAGCGTGCCGCCGCGCAAGTTGAGGTTGCCCGAAGAGATGGCGGCTTCCAGGTTCGCGTAGGTCACGCCGCGCGCGACCATCAGCTCGGGATCGATCCTGATCTGGGCCTCGCGCTCTTCGCCCCCGACAACCAGCACGTCGGACACACCCGTCACGCGCTCGATGCGCGCGCGGACGTTCTCCTCGACGACCTGCGCGACACGATTGGGTTCCAGCCCCGATCGCACGGCGATCCACATCATGCGGTCGCGGTCGTTGGCGCTCGCGATTTTTACCGCGGGCTCCTCCGCCTCCGCCGGCAACCTGCCTCGTTGGGTCAGTTTGTTGCTGACGTCGATGACCGCAAGCTGCATGTCTTGCCCGAAGTCGTATTCCAAAGTCAGCGTGCTTCGGCCCTCGCTCGACTCCGAAATCAACTTGATCAGGCCTTCGGAGGCCTGCAAGACGTCCTCAAGCTCGCGCGAGACCTCCTCTTCGACCTCTTGTGCGCTCGCCCCGCGATAGATCGTCGTCACCGTTATGCGCGGAACGTCGACCGTCGGCTTGAGCTGGATCGGGATCGACGTCGCGGCGACCCAACTGAAGATCAGCGCGAGGATGACCGCGACCGCGACGGTGTACGGCGCGCGGACGGAGGCTTCAATCGGGTTCATCGGGGCGCTCCGTTGGGCGCGGGCATCACCGCCGCGGGCATGAGCGGAGTCATCGGAAACGCTCGGTCGACTCCCGTCACGACGAGTTGGTCAGCGGGCCGCAGTTCGCCCTCTTTGGTCTCGATCGCAGCCTTTTGGCCGTCGCGACCAAGAATGCGCACGGGCACCCACTGCGCCGACCAGGGCGGCGGTGGCGGGCCGGGCTGGGTCGTTTCCGGGGGCGGGTTCGGCGCGGCGCGCACGACAAACTCCCCGCCGTCGTTCACGAGGATGGCGTCGCCAGGCACGATCCACGCGCCCTCGATGGTGGCCAACGCCATCTCGGCGCGCACGAAAGCGCCCGGCCGCAGCGCCTCGAAAGCCGGATCGTCGCCGTCGACGCGCACGATCGCCCGCACGTTGCGGCTCGTGTCGTCGGCGGCCGGCGAAATCGCGGCGAGAACCGCATCGAGCGGCGGTCCCTCTTGTCCACCCACGCGCATTACCACGTTCGCTCCGATGCGCAGCGCACCCGCGGCCGCCGAGGGTACGAACAGTTCAACCTCGAGCTGGGACGGATCGAACAGGTCGAAAACCTCTTCCCCGACCTGCACGTAGTCCCCCACCGACCGATGTTTCGCGACGACCCGCGCGGCAAAGGGCGAGACCAGCTCGGTCTTCGCGAGGTCGAGTTCGGCGCGCTTGAGATCGGCTTGGCGCGATGCGACGCGCGCGCGCTCGATGGCGATGTCCTCGACACGCGATCCCGCCTGGGCCGTTGCGAGCCGCTCGCGGGCGGCGTTCGCGCGGCCCTGCGTGGCGTCGCGCTCGGCCGCCAGGCGATCGTAGGCCGATTGGGACGAAATGCGGCTCTCGAGCAGCCCGCCCGTGCGTTCCACTTCGAGCTGCGCGAGGGCCAACTCCGCTTCCGCGCTGGCGACGTCCGCGGCGAGCTCCGCGACGACTTCCGCGCGCTCGCCCGCCTCGAGCTTGAGCATTTCCGCCTGCGCGAGCTCGAGCTCGGCCTGCGCCTGGGCGACACTTTGGTGCGCGTCCCGCGGATCGAGCCGCGCGAGCACCTGCCCGGCTTCGACGCGGTCGCCGTCGCGCGCGAGGAGCTCGTGGATGCGGCCCGCAAGCTGGAAACCCAGGCGCGCCCGCTCCACCGCACGGACGTTCCCTGTCAGATGCAGCGACGGTGTGAGGTCTCCGCGCTGCGGCGTCGCCAATGTCACGGGAAGCGCGAACGGGGGCTTGCCGGGGCCCTCGGGCTGGGGGGTCGGCGGCCGGCGCAGGAACCAGAAGGCAAACAAAGACGCACCGATTCCGAGGATGAGCGTCGCAGTGGCGGAGACACGTTGCATGGGGAGACGACGGGCTGCGGAGTCCGGAGCGTGGGGCTGTGGCGCGGTCGAGAGAGCTGGAAAGGTCGCTCAAACGGGCGTTTGATTCCAGGGCCTGGGCGCCAAAAGTTGTCGGCGCCGCGGGTCCCCGCCGCCAGTTCGCCCCGCGCGCCCGTCGATGGCACGATGGACGTTCGCCCGCCATGGCATCTCCCCAGCCCCGCCACGCCAACGCGCCGCCCCTGCCCGACGAGCCCGAGGGTTCACCGGTCCTTGGCCGCGGCCCCAAAGACTTCGATGTCGGAGTGCCCGTCGGTCCGACCCCGTCGATGGACTTTTGGGCGGCGATCTACACACGCCGCTCGATCCGCAAGTTCAAGGACGATCCGGTTGCGCGCGCGCTCGTCGAACAGGTGATGCACGCGGGCATCTGGGCGCCGTCCTCGTGCAACTACCAGATGTGGGACCTCGTCGCGGTTGACGATCCCGACGTCAACGGACGTCTCGCCGCGCTGTCCTCGCAGATGGGCAACGCGCCGGTGAACATCGTGGTGAGTTACGGCCG
This sequence comes from Planctomycetota bacterium, assembly GCA_038246255.1. Taxonomy (GTDB): domain Bacteria; phylum Planctomycetota; class UBA1135; order UBA1135; genus RI-242. The sequence continues at coordinate 14,727 of JBBRWC010000030.1, read as the reverse complement.
GGAGTTCAGCGAAGAGAGCTGGGCCAACATCCAGTCGGCGAGCGCTTTGATCCAGAACATGAGCCTCGCCGCGCAGGTGCTCGGCCTTGGGACCTTTTGGATCACGCAAACGGGCGATCGGGAAAAGGTGCGTGAGGTCGTGGGGTTGCCCTACGACCGCTTGGTGATCGCGGTGCTCGCGGTTGGATATCCAAAGTTCCAGATCAAGGGTGGCCCGAAGCGCCGCCCGCTTTCCGCCGTTTCGCACTGGAACCACTACGGCGGTCGCCCGATTCCCTCGAGCGCGAACCCAGCCGATTGGCATCCCGACGACGTCGCGATCTACCAACGCGCGCGTGTGCTCAACGGGTTGCGACACAACAAACCACGGCCGTGGGAGCGGCGCGCGCTCGAACACGCCCTCGCGCGGCTCATCCCCGCGCCGAAGCCGACCGATGGAGCCGTGTCGAGCGCTCCCGACGACGATGCACCGCGCTGGCTCGACGTGCTCCCGTGCACCGGCATCCTCACGGAAACCCTGTGGCAAGCGCGACGGGGTTTTGCATTCGACGTCGTGGAGCGCACGCCGGAGGTGGCCGAGTTCGTCGCCGAGCGTGTTCGGCCGCGCGCGGCGCGCCATGCGTGGCCGGACCCGGACGCGAGCCGCGGCTTCGACGCGCCTGCAGCCGGCCGCTACGACGTCGTCAGCGTGCTGTTTCGCCTCGAGGGGCTCGCGCCATCCGACCGCGGGCGGTTGCTCGCCGACGCCGCGGTTTGGCTCGCCCCCAAGGGACGCATGCTGCTCGGTTTTGTGTCGAAGCGCTCCTACCACGACCTGACCGAGCGACTCCGCGCACGCCGCGGCGGCCCGCGCGGCGTTGAATACGTACTTTCGCCGGACCCCAACATAGGTCCGTTCGAAAGTCTCGCACCGAAGGACGTCGAGCGCCTCGTTGCGAACGCCGGCTTGCGGATCGAACAGCGCTTTGGGTGCCAAGCGGTGCCGCAACCCGAAGAGATCGCATTCCGCACGCGCAACTTCGGCCGCCGCACCAAGCGCATCGCCGCGGGACTCGCACGCGCGCTCGGGCACTTGGAAAACGCCCCGGGCGTGCAGTCGGGCCTGGGCCGTTTCCAGTTCTGGACGCTGGAGCGTCAGAACGGCAAGTAGTCGTCGCCGAACACGAGGATGCCGCCGTAGTGGCCCGCGGCACCAAGTACCGCGGCGGCGACGGCCAACGCCGCGCGCAACCAACGTCGGTTGCCGTCTGCCGTTCGTTCCGCCGCAATCCACACCACGATCGCGAGCGCCGCGCTTGCGACGCCTAACCAGCGGTGCAATTCCAGCTCGTCGCTTCCCGCGCTTCCGCTCGCGTTCCACCAGCCGAGCAGCGCAACCGGCGGTGCACACAACGCACCCAGCCGCGCAAGGACGAGCACCGCCGGCCGCAAAAGCAAGCCGGCGCCGCCGCGCAGCACGAACAGCGCTTCGAGCAGCGCCGCACCAAACACAAACGCGATCGGGAAGTGGACGCTGAGCGGATGGAAACGGCCGATCCACTCGAGCACGGTCGGCTCGGTGCGCGCGCTTGGCGTGGGGCCATCTGTGCGCGCGGAATCCGCGCCGACATCCGACGCTCCCGCGCCCACCGGGGCGGCGCCGTCTGCCACGGCAACTTCGCTAGCAAGCGGCATACCGGCCGCGATCCACGCATGGATCGCGTCGCGCTCCTCGGCCGTTATTGGGCCGGTCGGCGCGTCATCGGGAGGCATCGTGCCGCCGTCGATCTCGACCCAAAGCTCCGAGAGCGCGGGCTCCATCGGCACGACATAGTCGCTGTTTGCGACCCGCTCCAAGTCCGCGGCGAAGTCAAAACGCCGCCGCGCTTTCGCGTCGGTGGAATCGGGAGCGTGGCACTCTGCGCAGCGCGCGACGAGGGCGGCGTGCGCGCGCGCCGCGAGGTCCGACGCGGACGGCGCGGCGCACAGCAGCGCGAGCGTGGCAACCAGCACGGTCAATCGTCGACGCGGAAGCGGTCGTGGCCGGCCTTTTTGAGACCGTTGAGCGTGCTAAAACGCGTCTTCGCACCTTCGGCATCCCCCTCGCGGACGGCGAGCTCAAGCGCGAGCAGTTCTCCCAGCACTGCGTGCATCTCCATCCGGAAATCGAGCTGGTGGCGGCCCGCTTCGACACCGTCCGGCGCTGCGGGTTCGAGCTGCATCGCGATTAACACGTAGTTTTGCATCTCGCGCGCCGTCGATGAGGCCTCGTCCTTCTTGTCGGGGTCGGCCAGCAACCGACCGATCGCGCGCATCCCGGACTGGAGGCCGTCCATTGCCTGGCCAAGAGGGGATTCTTCTTCCTCGCCCGCGCCCTGAGCCCCCGCGGCGGCCTGGGCCCCCGCGGCGGCCTGGGCCCCGGCGGCGCCGCCACGCTGCGCAAAAAGCGAAAGGCCAAAAACGACGAGGCACGCAGCGACGAGCGCGACGGGTTTCACGACGGGTTTCACGATGGGTTTCACAGGAGGTCGTCCGGTTTGGGGGGGAGCACGAAGCGATGACCCCTCTGACCACGGGTCGGGGTGGGACCGCCCCTAGGGTCCCGCGGTGGGTCCAGCGGGTCAAGGGCAACCCGGGCTAGCCCTGAAAGCCCGGAATGGGAACCGCAAGGATCCCCCGGGAACCGGAGGTGCTTGCACCTACGTCTACCTTTGCGTCGCCCGGCAGCAGCCTCCGATCCTCGGAAGCGCGGCTTAGGCAGTCCCCCCACGCGTTAAGGAGGTTCCATGAAGGCAACTCTCGCCTTCGGCTTCGCCGCCATCACCCTGTGTGCGCCGGCCTACGCCCAGTGTCTCCTACCCGACGGCCTGAACGGGCCGTGCTGCACCCCCACGGTTTCCACGCTGCCGAATTTCCCCGCATACCAAATGCCGGGACTCGCGATCAGCTTCAACCAGTGCGCGCCCGCGCTATTGCCGTGCATCCGGTGGGATTTTGGAGCTCCCACGCCGGCGTCCTGCGACCAGTTCAAAGCGAATGTCCGAGTGCTCGACTGCAACCCGGGCAACGTGCAACTGACCGGCTCCGTGATCCTCGACTACACACGCACGTGGGAAGAGATCTCGCCATTGGGCCCGATCCAAGTCTGGCGCTTCGCGGCCAAAGCGGATCTTTCGCATCCGGCGTCGGTACCGGCGAACCCAGGCATCGTGCCGCCTTCCCTGGCCGCCTTCCCGCAGGTTTTCTACTACGGCTACATCGACTACGCCCTTGACTGCAACACCGGCACGTGGGAGATGGCGGCGGTCCTCCACCACCAGTGCGACTGGTTCATCCACGGCAACCCGGCGTTTTCGTCGACCCCCGGTGTGCAACACCCGGGCCGCAGCTTCTCGCTGATCGGGCCCAACACAGCGGCCAACCCGTTCGTTCCGATCCTCGGCGCTGCCCCCGGCGGCGGGGTCGTCGGCGAAGGCACTCGCACGAGCTCAATCCCCGGAGCGGTTTGCTCCACGGAGGAACCGCTGCAAGGCATCATGCAGCTTCTCGCACAGGCATGCCTGGGCGCCATTGCACCCCAGCCGCCCCAACTGACCGCGCGGCGCCTCAACACCGTCGGTGCCTGCGGTACAACCGTGACGACCCTCGACACCCTCGGTGCCGGGCTGCCCTGGCTCCACCTGATGACGACACGCATCGGCGCGTGGACCACGACGGCGAACTATCCGGGTCCCGAGCGCGTTTGGGTCGACGAAGGTCCGGTGCTCTACAGGGAAGGCTGCGTGGGTTCGACCGGTGTGGTCGCGCTGTCCGTCGACGTCATGTACGGCGGCTCGACGTCGCAGGGTTATCCCACGATCCTGCCGTCGGGCCTGCCCGGCTTCGTCTCGATGACGGACCTCGCGAGCAACTACTCGTGGTTGCTCGGCACACCGCTCCCGCTGCCGATCTACGGCAACGTGCAACCGACGCGGCACCTCGTCTACGTGACGCTGCCCTGATCGCTTCAGCCGGGGCCCGTCGATCGCGGCGGGCCCCGGCGCTCCTTCAGCCGCCGTCCGCGCGAAGGTGTATTTTGATTTCTCCGAGGGCCTCGATTTCTATCGTTTGGGGCGCGCAGAGCTGGTGTTTGCCCTGCCGCACGTAGGCGGTCCAACGTCCCAGCGCAAACCCGTCGAAGAGCAGCGCGGGGTCGCGAATGACGTGCTCCTTTGGTTCGCGGCCGTCGGCCATCAAAAGGAACGGCTGGTCCTAGGTGGCGCCGTCGAAGACGAGACGCAAAAGGCCGCGCGGCGCGAGCGGTGGCGGCCCCGCCAAGTCCACCATGACCGTGCTGCGATCGTGCGGCATCTTTAGGGTGACGGGTTGTAATCGAGCGTCGCGCGCACCTCGATCCAGTGCGTGTTTTCGATGTCCGGCCAGTCGGCGAACGCAAAACGCCCGGTTGAATCCGTCTGCGTCCGTTGCCATCCGGGGGGCAACAACGGAAGCACGTCTGTGCTGAAGGCAGTCTCGGGGAAACCGAGGAACGCCGCGATCGTCGCGAGGGGCTTGTCCGACCAATAATCGACGTAGGCCCCCGCAACCGGCCCCCCGCGCGACACCACACGGCCTTCGACCCGGCGCGCGGGTGCGAGCACCACGTGCGCGTTGGCTTACGGCAGACCGGCGTTGGGGATTCTTTCCAATTCCGTCAACTTGCGTCGATCGAGTCGGGGTTTCGGGGATGCGCTCAGGGGTGCGCGGGCGGGGCGGTGAGGTGGTCCTTGTTGCCTTTGCGGCGGAACTCTCAGGAGTTGCCGCGGGTTGGGTCTTCGCTGGGTGGGTTGCGCAGCAGGCGTTTTGCGATTTTGCCCGAGCCCGTGCGGGGTAGCGCTTCGAGGACGTCGAAGCCGCGGGGCACCTTGTAGGGCGCGAGGTGCGCGCGGCAGTGTGCGTCGAGTGCCGCGAGGTCCAGCGCCGTGCCGGGCTTTGCGACGACGGCGGCGTGCACTCGTTCACCCCACAGGGGATCCGGTTGGCCGAATACCGCGCATTCGAGCACCGCCGGGTGGCAAAAGAGCACAGCTTCGACCTCGGTCGTGTAGACGTTTTCGCCGCCCGTGATGACCATGTCCTTCTTGCGGTCTACGATGTTCACCGAGCCCGTGTCATCGATCGTCGCGAGGTCGCCGGTGTAGAGCCAACCGCCGCGAATGGACTCCGCCGTGGCCTCGGGACGGCCCCAATAACCGGGTGTGACGGTCGCTCCACGCACGCGGATCTCCCCCACCTGCCGGTCGTCCGCCAGCACGGGATTGTCCGCGGCGTCGACCACTTCGAGCTCGACGCCCAGGAACGGTCGCCCCGTGCGCGCGCTGATCGCCATGCGCGCGTTTTCGTCGAGTTGCTGCGCGCTGCGCGAGAGCCTCGACAGGGTCAGGTACGGACTGGTTTCGGTCATGCCGTACGTCTGGATGTACGTCGCACGAAAGCGTTCGACGACGCGGCGCACGACATCGGGCGCGATCGGTGCGCCGCCGGACAGCACGAGCCGCAGCGCGCGGACATCGCGCGCGGGCAAGGTCGGATGCTCGACCATCAGGATCAGCATCGTCGGCACGAGGTTCGTGACCGAGACGCGCCCGTGCTCAAAAAGATCAAGCGCGAGGCCCGCCGCGAAACGCGGGCAAAAAAGGTGTTTGCCGCCGACGAGCGTGATCGCGAGCGTGGCCCACGCGTCGGCGAGGTGGAACATCGGCGCGATGTGGCCCCAGGTGTCCGCGGCCGACAGCTCCAGTTCGAGCGCCGCCGCCAACGCGTGTGCGGTCACGTTGCCGTGGGTCAGCATCACGCCCTTGGGCGTGCCTGTGGTGCCGCTGGTGTAATAAAGGTGCGCGAGATCGCCTTCCGACGGGCGTGCGACGAGTCCGAGCGGCTCCGCGTCAAGGCCCTCGTGGTCACCCAGAACCGCGCCGCCTTCGATGGCAGTGCCGCCACTCAGCACAGCCTCGTGCGCGAGTCCCGTGAGCCGCACGCCCGCCACCACACAGCGCGCGCCTGCATCGCGCAGGCACGCACCGAGGTCGGCCGCGAGCAGCCGCGTGTTGAGCGGCACCAACACGGCGCCGATCGCCGCCACCGCAAAGGTCCATTCGAGGAATGCGGGGGTATTGTCCTCGAGGAGCGCCACCCGCTCGCCCGCGTGGATCCCCTGTGTTGCGAGGAATCCCGCGCGGCGCAGCACCCGCGCATCCAGTTCGCGGTAACACAGGCGCAATGGGCCGTGCGCGAGCGCGGGCCCATCGGGATCGAGCGCCGCGGCGCGCCGCAGCAGTTGATACACGTGCATGGCAGTGCGAACGACCTTCCGCTCAGGCGAGGACCGGCGCCAAGAGCGCGGCCAGCGCTTCGACCCATTCAGGTTCGGCGTTGAGCGAGGGCACGAGCATCAGCTCTTCGCCGCCAGCCGCGCGGAAATCGTCGCGCGCGCGCATGCCGATTTCCTCCAGGGTCTCGAGGCAGTCGGCGACAAACGCGGGGCACAGCACGGCAACACGCCGCGCACCCGCTTTTGCCCACGCGGGCAGCATCACGTCGGTGAACGGCTCGATCCAGCCCTTGCCGAGGCGCGACTGGAACGCGACGTCCCACGCGCCTTCGGGGAGCGCTAGCCGACGGGCAAGCTCACGCGCCGTGGCATAACACTGGGCGCGGTAACAGTTGCGGTTCGCGGCGACGATGCGCGCGCAACAGTCCTTGCTGACAAGGCAATGGCTGCCGCCGGATTCATCCGAGCGACGCACGTGGCGCGCGGGCAAACCGTGGAAACTGAACAACACCCGATCCGGCCCGAAGCGGTCGAGGTGCGGACGTGCGATGTGCGCCGACGCGTCGAGGTATGCGGGCTCCGCATAAAACGGCGGCAACACTGCGATGTAGGGTGTGTTCCAGCGCTTCGCCGCGCGCGAATAGACATCCTCGAGAACGGTGCCGGTCGAACTAGATGCGTATTGGGGATAGAGCGGCGCGACGACGATGCGCTCCACGCCGAGCTCCATCAGCTTCTCCAGCCCGCGTTCGATGCACGGTTGGCCGTACCGCATCGCGAGCACGACTGGCGTCGGAGCGAGCCGCGCGGCGAGGGCGCGCTCGAGTGCCTGCGAATGCATCAAAAGCGGCGAGCCTTCTGCGGTCCACACTTGCTGGTAGGCGTGCGCGGACTTGCCCGCGCGAAACGGCGCGATGATGCCGTTGACGAGCAACCAGCGCGCCGGCGCCGGAATGTCGATGACCCGCCCGTCGGTCAAAAACTGGCGCAAGTAACGCGCGACGTCGCGGCGCGTCGGCGCATCGGGGGTCCCAAGGTTGACGAGCAAAACCCCGACCCGCGGACCCGCGGAGCGCTCCATTTCGTTGCCAGTTGCGTCGCCTTTCACTGCGGCAATCTCGCCGCTTTGCGCGCGCCAATCAAGGCGCGGGCGCGCCCGCCGTGCGCTCGAAGACACAGAAGCGCTCCTTCCACACCCGCTGCCCCGTCGGCTCGGCGACCGGATCGTCGACACGCAGCTCGAAATCGGGTCCGAGCAGGTCCGCGAACTGCGTCGGCGTGAGGCCCCACGGTGGGCCACCCTCCGTGTGGGGCTTGTCGAGCGGAAACACCAGCGCAACCAGGCGACCGCCGCGCGCCACCAGCCGACGGGCGAGGGCGCCCCACTCGCAGCGGCGCTCAAGGGGCAGTGCGCACAAGAAAGTGTGCTCGAGGAAGAGCTCGACGGGCGCGCCCAACACAGCGGCAGGGATGTTCAGGGCGTCCCCGATCCACAGGTCAACACCCGCGGCACGCAGCCTTGGCCCCGCCATCGCCGTCAGTTCGGGTGCGAGGTCCACCGCGCAGACACGCCAGCCCGCCGCCGCGGCAAGGAGCGCGTCATGCCCGCGACCCGCGCCCGGCACGAACGCCAGCCGCCCGGGCGCGGGGGGGCGCAGGTGCTCTTCCACCCGCCGCACGAACTCGGGGTGCGGCCCCCCGAGGTCCCACGGCGTGTCGCCCGCGGTGTAGCGCGCACCCCAGTCGACGGATTCGTATTGGATGTTCGGCGCGCTCATGGGTCCGGATTCTAGCCCGGCGGTCGAGCCAGCAGCGGCCCCCGCTCCCGCGCGCCGCCGCTACCATGTCGCATTGTGCGCGGACCCCAGCGCCCCCTATGGACGACACACCCGCCCCCCGCGCGCCGACGGACGGCGACTCGCTCGAGCGTGCGCTTGCGGGGCTGACGGCAGCGGTGCGAGCGCTGGAAGCGGCCCATGGCGCGGGAACGCTCGAGCGCACCCTCGCCGAACTGCAGGGGGACGGCGTCATGCCGCTCGCCCTGTGCGAGCCCTACGAACGCCTGGCGCGCGCGCGATCGGTGTTGCCGGAACCGCGCCGCGTCGAGGCGATCGAAAGCCTCCTCGCGCGGGCGTCCCGCGAGCTCGTCCATGGCAACGTGCGTTTCGCCGCGCGGCTCGAAGCAGAGGGTCGCTCCAGGGGTCCGCAGGACTTCGCGCTGATCGCCACCAGCCCGCGCGGTGAAGTGCGGCTGCGGACCGACCAGGTGGGCGCAGCGCGCGCGTGGGGCATCGCCTTCGACCTTGCGGATGAGAGCGAGAACAAAATCGTCGACCGCTACCTAGCGCGCCGCGCCGGCGAACGCCTTGCGAGCGCCCTTGTGGGCATCGAAAAGATTCAGCGCCGCCTCGCCGGTCGCACGATCGACGGCCCCCTGTGTTACCTGCCGCCGGACGACGGCGCGGACTTCGAACAACTGCTGATCGACATCCTCAACGAACACGCACCGCTCGCGCGCCACGCGCCGCTCCACGAAGATTTTTTCGAAAAAACGGACCTGCGGGTCCATTTGCCGGGTTTGGAGCGTCGCCGCGGCGCGCGGGTCCAGGTCACACGATCGATTTCGCCGGGAGCGCACGCCGCGAAGGTGGAATCGATCCGGCGTGTGGACGAGGTGGTGATGCTGTCGCCGCTTTCGGTCGTGCGCGCGCTCAACGGGCCCGCGGCCCACGACCTCGTCGGCGCAGACGGCGTGGCGCGCATCTGGCCGCTCTTGCCCGGGCCACGTGTCCCCGAAGGCGACACCGCGCGCGGACTGCGCGACTTACTCACCGCGGCGATGGAGCGCCGCCATGCGGGTCCTCGCGGTCCCCTGGTCGCGGTTCCCGAACCGCTGCGCCTTCTGATCCAGGAGTACACCGTCGCGGAGGCGCGGCGCACGACCCAAGCGATGCGCCGCCGCCAAGCCGGCGCGTAAATCGTTCACGGACCGAGCAACAGCGGCACCGGGTTGCTCGCAAACACTACCGCGGCGGGCGCGAGGGCAACCCACGCGTGGTGCAACTCGAGCCCGACGAGCTGTGGTGGTGCACCCGCGGGCATGACCCAGGCCGCGGCGGACGCTCCGGTTTGCGGCAGGAGCGCGAGCGAACCTGGCAACACCGCCGAGTTGGGGTTGGCCACGAGGAACTGGGTGTAAGGGTCGAAGTTGAGCGGGACGGTCAAACCGGGCCCGAGGGGCAAGCCCGGCTGGGTGCCCGAAATCGACCCGACGAGCAGCGCGAAGTGCCCGGCGAGTTCGACGCCGCCGGACAGGGCAAAACTCTGCATTCCCCCCGCGCCCACCGACAGCATCTGCGGCGCGCCCGTCAAGCTCGGCAGTTGCAGCTCCTGCACCAAAAGATCGCGGTGCGCAGGGTCGAGCGAGTTCTGGCTCGCCACGAGCGCGCGACGCCCGTCGGGGGCGAACCACAACCGCTGGGTGTCTTCGCGCAGCGGACCCGCACCCGGCTGCAACACGGACCAGATCACCGCGCCGGTCGCCGCGTCGAAGGCCGCCGTCAGGCCGTCCGAGTCCGGCTGGGGACCACCTGCGGCCGCGGCAATCAACACCGCCGTTCCACCCGGCGACACCGCGATCGCGTTGCCGTTGAACTGCTCGATGTAGCCCGTGAAGAACTGCGAACGCCACAGCACGTCGCCATTCGCGGCGTCAAGGGCTTCCACCACAAGGTCGAACTCGCCCAGTCCAAAGTCGCGCCACACCGTGGAGAGGCCGTACAACCGCGTTCCGTTCGGCGCGAGCGCCATGCGCATAGGCGCGATGCCCTCGCCCGGTTCGGGCGGCGACACGCGGTACCACAGCGCGTCCCCCAGCGCCGTGTCGATACACACGGCGACGGAGGCGGTTTGCGTGAACGAGTTGTCCGGCGCGGTGTGGCCAAAAATGAACAGGCGCTCGCCGTCCGCGCGCAGTGCGGCGTCCTTCGCGTGGTCGAAATCCCACCACTCCGCCTGGCCGCTCCAGTCGTACTCTTCGGACCAAAGCACCGCGCCGTCCTGGGTGTCGTAGGCGACCGCGGCGAGATTGCCCTTGCCACCGCCCGACACGAACGTCGATCCCACGAGGTACACCCGCGACCCATCGGGTGCGGCCAGCAAGCCTGGCGGGTGTGCTTCGTCGGCGGGCGCCTCGATGGCGCTCCACAGCACGTCGCCGCTTTGCGCCGCAAGCGCGACGACGCCGATCGCTCCGACCGACGCGGTGGCGACCACCACCACATCGCACCCCGCGAGCGCCACCACGTCGTGGGCCCGGTCGTAACCGCCCGCGTGGTTGTCGATGGGCACTTCGAAGAGGACCGCGCCCGTCAGCGCATCGAGCGCCGCAACGAATGCGCGTTCCGCGTCGTACTGGCCAGACGCAAACACACGTGTGCCGCCCGCGCCCACCGCGAGGGCGTCGAGCCGATAGGGGCCCGCAGGCGGTGCGTGCAGCGGCGTCGACCACAGGACCGTCCCGTCGTCCGCGCGCATCGCCGTGACGTAACCGCCCACCGTGTCCACAACCGGCGGACCGCCGTCGACGTACAGGGTCCCGCGATCGCCTGCGGCGTACAACACGGCGCCATCCGACGACGCCTTCATTGCCGTGACCCGCTGGTCGGCCGGTTGGTGATGGCCGACGGCCACGGAGCCAAGGGGACTTCCGTCGGCGAGGGTATAAGCGGCGAGCACCGCTTCGGCGCGCTCCGCGGCGTCGTAGCGCAAACCCGCAGCGATCAGCCTTCCCGTCGCGCAATGGATTGCAAGCCCGAGCACGCCGTCGCGCGCGCCGTCCCCCGAGCCCAGGGTGCTGACCCACTCAAGATCCCCATCCACGGGATCGCGCACTTCGATGTTCCACTGGCCCGCACCGGCGACCGGACCGTCGCGGAAAGCCGCGGCGAGATGACCGCTTGAACCCTCGACGGCGAGGGCCGTGGCGGCGCGCGCTCCGATCCCGGATCGGTCCCACGCAAGATGCCCGTCGGCGAGGTCAAACGCGAGCGTTCGCGCCGTTTGAACCTTCGCCCCCACCGCGTACATCCGCGCGGCGTCCGCGATGCGCAGACGTTGCAGGCCCAGCCCAGATTGGCCCGCGCTCCAAAGGGTGGCGCCGTTCGAGGAATGGAGGGCAAAAGCTTGCAGCGCGGCCGCGTTTCCGACGACCACCACCTTCAATCCGCACGGCGCAAACGCGACATCGTGCGCACCCGGCTCGCCATCCAAGACAAACGGAATGTTTGTCAGCAGGTCGCGGGCCCAGACTGGCCCACCATCCACGCTCGAGCGGCACAGGGCCGTGAACCCATAACCCACACCGCCGAACGGGATCGACGTCATTTTCGCGCCCACCGCAACCAACCGGCTGCCATCGGGCGACAGCGCTAGACCGCGCGCACGGTGGAGTCCCGTCGTCGCCACGTCCCACAACACCGAACCGTCCGCGACGTCAAGGGCAAGCAGTCGATCGGTGACGGGCACCGACTCTGCGTCGTAATCCTCGCGGGTCGTGTGCGCAAGGGCGTAGACCACGGTCCCGGCCGCGTTGATCTCCATGTCGACCACTTCGGTGCGCACGAAGCTGAACGGCAGCGCCGCCGGCCCGACGGCCCGCGTCCAGAGCACGCCGCCGTCCGCGGGGTCGATCCCGAGGACGATGCCCTGGTGACCGGGCAGCCCGCTCGTGTCGCTGAAGCCACCGACAACAACGCGCGTCGGTGTCGCGCGCACGACCGCCGCGCCATCCCCGAGTCCCGGGATGCCGTCGAAGCGCTGCGACCAAAGCGCGTCCTGGTCCCCCAGCTCGGCAACACCCGAAACGTCGGCGGCAACGACGATCAACCCCAGGTCGTTCGAGCCCGAAACGCCAGCCGCATACGCCGTGTCGCCCACAATGACGACATCCCTCCAGACTTCGTCGGTCGCCACAAGGGCGTCGACGCGGCTTTGCCATCCCAAGCCTACGGGCCCGTCGACCGCCGCGGATTGGGGCGGGCTGGCGGAAAGCACAAGCAGCCAAAGGGCCGAAGCGAGCATCATGGTGTCCTCGTCGCCCCGGTCACTAGCGGACCGAGCAGCAACGCCTTACCTAGCCTACGCCCCGTGCAAAGTCCACGTCCACCCATGCGCGCCGCCGCGAGCTGTGCGGAGTGGGCGCGCAGCGCGCATGGATCGCTCAGCTCGAAACGCGGCTGCGCGCGAGGATGGCCGGATCGTGCTCGGTCGTCGAGGAGACCGTAGCGCCCGACACCGCGCGGCTCTGGTCGATCTGTTTGGAGTGCTCGCTCGCGCCCGTGCCCGTGCGGTGGCCGGGGTCGACCCAACTGCGCGACTTCTCCTCCACCTTGACCACGCGCTTGTACATGCGCAGCCACACGTCGAAGAGCTTCGCTTCGACCGCGCCGAACGCGTAGTTGCCGGTCTTCAGGCGCCAGCGCGCCAGATTCTCCCAGAAGCCGTCCTTCTGACGCACGAGGCCTCGCGCGAGGGTTTGGTAGTGGCAGTAGAGCTTGCGCACGCGCGACACCGCCGGCGGGATGCGGCCGGGCCACGTCTCGTGCAGGTGGTACTCGCCGAGGGATCCCCAGTGCTCGAGCTCGTCCGGCGCCTTGAACCCAAGGTCGATCGCCTGGTCCCACATCGCCGTGCCGGGGATCGGACGGTAGGGCCACACGGTGACCGACGAGCGCGGCGCGACCGCCTGGGCTTTGCGCGCCTGATCCAGCGTGGCGAGCATGTTGTCGGGCTGCTCGTGCGGGAAACCGATGATGTAGGTCACGGAGCATTCGATGCCCCGCTTCTCCATCGCGTAGGTCGCGTTGACGTTGTCGTCGCCCTTGATCGGCTTGCCGATCTGACCCTTCATGAACTCGTCGGTGCCCGTTTCGGCCCCGATCTCCGCCAGGTGCATGCCGCTCGCGGCCATCAAATCGAGCGTTTCCGGCTTGTAGTGCAGGATCGAGTGGGTCTCGATGAAGCTGTTCCAGCCGATGCCGAGTTTGCGGTCGATCAGCCCTTGCGAGAAGTCGCGCACACGCTTCTCCATGACGCCGAAGTTGGCGTCGTGGAACCGCACGACGTCGTAGTTCCAGCGCTCCTTCAGCATCTGGAGCTCGTCGAGCATGCGCTCCGCGGGCATCGCCTTCCACCGGCGATTGGTCACGAACGGCGAGCAGCAAAACTTGCACGGCTCGGGGCAGCCGAAGCTCGAGAAGTACGTGATGCCGAAGTAGGGTTTGCGCTCGCCGATCCACCCGGGGCTCGGCATCCGCAGGATGTGCCGGTGGCTGTCCGGCTGCATCTGGCGCGCCCGGTACGGCTCGATGTCGAACAGATGCCACGGTGTCGGTGCGAATGTCTCCCAACCGACGACCGGGTGCTTCTCGTTCTTGACCAGCTCGCCGTCCTTCATGAACGCGAGGCTCTTCACGTTCTCCCACGATTCGCCCGCGTCGGTTGCGGCCACGAGGTCGCGGAACGCGAGTTCACCCTGGCCCATGATCACGCCGTCGTAAACGCCCGTCTTGAGCAGCAGGTCGGGCCGCACGCTCGCAAACCAGCCGCCGGCGACGATCTTGAGGTTCGGGTGGGCGGCCCGCACTTTGCGGGTGCACGAGTAGCCGTCCTTGACCATGAAGCCGAGAATGCCCGTCACGCCAAAAAGCATCGCGCCGGCGCAGGCTTCAACGACGCGGCGGTGGGCTTCCGCCTGGTCGTAGAGCGAGCCGTCGATGATGACGATCTCGTACCCGTCGCGGTCGGGGATGGCGCTGATCGCGAGCATCTCGAGCGGGAGCATGTCGCCGCTGGAGGGGGGCCCGATGCCGCGGTCGACCTGCTGCGCCTGGTAGAGAACGATCTTGCCGCGCTTCTTCTGGATCATCGGGGGTACTGGGAACGTCGCGTTAGCGGGAAGCGTGGGGGGTTGGGGGCGTCGCGTGGCCAGCGGGCCCGGCGACAGCCTGTGCGGCGCGCGGGACGGGGCGCTCCGCCCATCGGTACGACGGGGCAGACTCGAACGTTCGCGCGACATGAATGTACCGTTCCTGGGCCGGACCGGTCGGACAACCGCCAACTTCCGAGTGCGTGACCGGGCTGCGCGGCGGTCCGGCGCACGGGTTGCGACCCGTTCGGGGGGCCGCGCAGGCGTCTGGCCCGGTTGTGTGGTCGTGCCCGCGCCCGACGGCCCCGCCCGCGCCCGCTTCTGCGGGATCGACCCCGGCGGTGGGCACGGCCCCCGCGCCCCTACTCTGCGGCAACTGTTCGGCGATCCCCATGGGCGGCCTGGTTGGCGGGCGGGGCGAGGGCGATCCGTCGGCGGGGGTTTGGAGCATGCGCTCGAGGATGCTCTCGCGGTGGGCTTCCACTTTGGGTTGCCAGATCGTCTTCCAGGC
>JBBRWC010000029.1:0-34705 GCA_038246255.1 Planctomycetota bacterium | reverse complement strand
TGGTGCCCTTCGTCGATGGCCGGCTGACTGGTTGGGGTGAGGACGGCGACGACGATGCGCCGCTTGGCCGCGCCGCGCTCGTCGGCGGTTCGCGGGTGTCGACGGTTTTCTGGCGCGAAACGGAAGGCGGTGGCCTCCAGCAGGTCATCCCGTTCGTCGAGTACCGCCGCGATGCCGTCGTCGAGCAGGGCTCGGGCACTCCCTTGGACCTCCTGGACGGCGTCGAGGATCCCATCGACGGTCAGTTTACGACGGTGGGGCTGCGCGGGCGCTGGTTTGGCAGCGCGTGGCCGTTCGAGCTCGACACGGGTGTGCGCGCGACCCACGCGTCGGAACTCGCGGACGATGCGCCGGACGGTTGGTTGCCGCTCGGTGTGTTCGCGCGCCTCGAGAGCAAGATCGGCGGTGTGCCGTTTGCGATCGCGCAGGACGGCCGCTACGACCTCGACACGGGTGACACGGTGTACTCGCGGTCGCAGTTTGGCATCCAGCCCACCGAGAACCTGAGTTTGCGGTTCGCCTTCACGCAGGGCAGCGACCCCGCGGGCGCGCAGCTCTTCGAGGCGGCCAGCTTCGGGGCGCTCTACCGTTTTTCGCCCAAGTGGGAGTTCGAGGGGCGCCAGCAGATTTCGCTGAGCGAGGACGAGGAACTTGATTCGCGGCTCATCCTGCGACGCTTCGGGCATGACGTCGTGTTTGAGATCGGAGTGGCGGAGCGATCTGGCGAGGGCGGGACGTCAATCAACCTCCGTCTGCGCCCGATCCTCACGGCCAAACGGCGACCGCCCGTGATGCTGACCGATTGAAGCCCTCCACGACCCCGACCGGTGGGGCGCGTCCAAGACGGGGCGCCCCCTCCACCGCCCGCGCCTGGCAGGGCGTCCCAGGCAGGGTCGAGCGCTCCGCAACCGGGGAGGGTCGAACCGGCGCTAGAATCCAGCCTGTGCTCGCCATCATCCAGAACCTGAATCTGGTCGAGCTGGCGGTCATCGCGCTGGTCGCGGTGCTGCTGTTCGGCAAGCGCCTGCCCGAGGTCGCTGGGCAGGCCGCGAGCGGGCTCGCAAAGGCCCGCCGGTCGCTCAACGACCTGCGACGCCAAACGGGCATCGACGAAGAGCTCCGCCAAGCTCGTCGCGCTTTCGAGGACGCGGAGCGGGACGCGAAGCGCAGTGCGCGGGAACTCGCGGGCGAGAGTTGGCAGCCGGTGCGCCCAGCCCGCGCGCCAGACGCAATCCCGCGCGTTGACGCGTGGTCCGCTCCGCGCCTGGATGGCGGCCCCGAGCCCCAGTTGGACCCCAACGCACCCGCCAGCACCGACACGTCGGACGTTTCGGCGACTGCGGACCACGGCGCGCGGGTGGACGACGACACCACCGCGACACCCGCGACACCCGCAACACCCCCGAAGGAAGTCTCCGAAGCAGGGGCAGTACCGCGCGAACCCCGGATCCCGCCGGAATAGGCCGGCCCGCGCCCGTTGCGCTAGCGAACGGGCCAGCGCCGCAAGGCGATGGGCCAAACGGCAACCAAGAGCTCCTTCGGCGCGGCGGTGCCGACTTGTTCCAAACTCTCAGGCCGCGTCGCTGGTTTCGTCGTCGCCCTTCAGCCGCAAACCATCGCGCGCCCCGCGAGTGCGGCTCGGGTCGACGGAACGTTCGGGCGAAATGCCGTCGGCGGCCGCCGCGATGCCGTCCTCTCGAATTCCTTCTTCTAGAACTCCGTGCTCAATACCGAGTCCGACGTCGAAGGGCGTGGAATCGCTGTCGGGGATCAGCTCGATCGAGGATTCGAACAGCCTGGCCGCGGCGTCGTCTTCCTCGCGCCCCGAGCGCACGGCGGCGTCGCCGGCGTCGAAGATGCCGGTCCACTCGCCCCCGTCGGCCGCGGACTGCAGTTGTTTGAGCGCGGCCGGCGGCGGCAGGTTGCGCTCGAGCCAAGAGTGGTTGCCCATCACGGTGCCAACGACCGGAAGGATGTGTTTGCCGGAGGCCTCGGCCAGCCCGACGAGGACATCGGTTGGGACCATGCCGGGCATCGAGACCGTGAGGACGCCCTCGAAGCCGTCCAGGGGCACAAGCCCGTATTGACGCAGGTACTCGACGTCCAAACCCTCGATCAGGTTCTTCTGGGGTTGATAACACTCGACCGGAAGGAACGGTAGGTTGAAGGTCTCGCTGCAGAGGCGGGCGAGCTCCCAGTCGGACACCATGCCGTCCCGTACGAGCAGGTCGGGGAAAAGCGCTCCCGTCGACAGGCACTGGTGCAGCGTGAGCCGCAAAGCTTCGCCCTCGATCAGGCGATGGTGGCGTAGGGCGTCGGCCAGGCGTTCGTAGTCGAGGCGGAAGTTGGGCTTCACGGGATCGGCGGGGGGGAAGGCGCAGCCATCGGCCGCGGACGGTCCGTCGCGCCGGTGGGCCGCGCGCGGGCGCAGCGGGGATCTTGCGGGTCGGACCGCGGGTGCTCGACCCGCCAACCGCCCGGGGGGTGGCCCCCCAAAGAGGACCGCCCGGATCTTCGACCGAACCCGTCGGAGCCTTGAGGCGCACTCACGGCGCCGCCCCCCGGGTGCCCTATGGAGTCCCAACGCGTCCCCGCGAGTCCCAGGGCTGTGCAGACCGGCCCTTTGGGCCCCGTTAGCTCGATGCAAGGGGCCAGCGGGCGCGCTCGAAGGCCTGCACCGCCTCCGAGGCGAATCAAACGTCGAGGTTCGTCGCTTCCAGGGCGTGGCGCTCGATGTAGAGCCGGCGCGGTTCGACGCCCGTGCTCATCAAGATGGTGAAGATCTCATCGGCCTTGAGCTCGTCCTCGAGGGTGACCCGGTAGAGACGCCGGCGCGCGGGATCCATCGTCGACTCCCACAGTTGGTCGGGGTTCATCTCACCAAGGCCCTTGTAGCGCTGCACCTCGAACTCACCCTGGGCACTTTCGCGCACGGCGGCCGCGAGTTGGAGCAGGTGTGTGGCTTCGCGCTGCAGCTTGCCCCCGTCCACGAGCCAGTCGCCACCCCCGCGCCAGGCAAGGCCGCGGTCGCCCAAGCGTTTGAGCAGCGCCACGAGTTCGGACACGCCGCTGAGACGAATGGTCGCCACATCGGCCTGCGCGCGATCGGCCTCGCTCTCGGGACCGGTGTAAACGACGAGCTCACGCCCTTCGGCGAGCAACCCACGTTGGAGTTCGAGGAAGTTGCGCAGCTCCTGCGCGTTCGAGAAGAAGTGGTGTTTGCCGCTGACGTCGGCCCAGTATTCGGGCAACTCCGAACCGTCCCACGCGTCGATCACTTGACGCGCTTCGACCCGTGCCCATGCGGGCGCCATGCGCTCGCACAGGTCCTCGAGCTGGCGCAGATCATCGCCGAGCTCGCGCAGCGCAGCGCCCTTCCATTCCCGTCCGTCGGGGCGACTGGTGATGGTCAACGCATCGATCCCGCGGGCCAACAGCAATCGGCGCAGCTCGGGATCGTTGGCGATGTAGATCTCTTCGTTCTTGATCTTGACCTTGTAGAGCGGCGGCTGCGCGATATAGAGCAAACCGTTGTCGATCAGTTCGCGCATGTGGCGGAAGAAGAACGTCAGGAGCAACGTGCGGATGTGGGATCCATCCACGTCCGCGTCGGTCATGATGATCGTCTTGCCGTAACGCAGCTTTGTGAGGTCGAACTCGTCCGCGATGCCACACCCGAGCGCCGAAATGATGATCTGGATCTCGGAGTGCGCGAGCATCTTGTCGGCCGTTGACTTCTCGACGTTCAGGATCTTGCCCTTGAGCGGCAGGATTGCCTGATAACGCCGGTCGCGACCTTCTTTCGCAGAACCACCGGCCGAGTCACCCTCGACCAGGTAGATCTCGGATTCTTCCTTGTCGGTCGATTGGCAGTCCGCGAGCTTGCCGGGCATGTTGCCGCTGGCGAGCGCGGTCTTGCGTCGGACGAGGTCGCGCGCGCGCCGCGCCGCTTCGCGCGCCTGCATAGCGCGTTGGGCCTTCAACAGGATCGATCGGGCCTGGGCGGGGTGCTCTTCGAGGTACGTTGAAAGGTGTTCCGACACCACCGATTGCACGATGCCCTGCACGTCGCGGTTGCCGAGCTTGTCTTTCGTTTGGCCCTCGAACTGCGGGTCCGGGATGTAGATCGACACGACCGCCGCGAGGCCTTCGCGGAAGTCGTCCCCGCTGGGGGCTTGGTTTTCCTTGAAGAGCTTGGAGTTCTTGCCGTAGTTGTTGAGTGTCGTCGTCAACCCTGCGCGAAAACCGGCGAGGTGCGTGCCGCCACCGTGGGTGTTGATGTTGTTGACGAAGGTGGAGACCGTTTCCTGGTAGGAATCGGTGTACTGCATCCCCACTTCGACCATCAGCGTTTGACCTTCGGCGATGACATTCGGAATGTCCTTCGCGAAGTGGATGACGTCGGGATGGACGGCCGTCTTGTTCTTGTTGATCGACTGGATGAACGCGACGAGACCCTGGGGATAGTGGTAGGTCTCGGCGAGGCCCGTGTGTCCATCTTCGAGCACCAACGTGATGCCGCGCGATCCCATCAGGTACGCGGTCTCGCGCAACCTGCGGGCGACCCGTTCCAGCTCGAACTCCGTCGTGCCGAAGATCTGCGGGTCGGGTTTGAAGCGCACTTCGGTGCCCGTTTCATCGGAGTCCCCGACCATTTCGAGGGGTTTGACGCGGCGGCCGCGTTCGAAACGCATCCAGTGCATCTTGCCGTGTTGCTTGACCGTGACCTCAAGCCATTCGGAGAGCGCGTTGACGCAGGACACGCCGACTCCGTGCAAACCGCCGGAGACCTTGTAGGCACCGCTGTCAAACTTTCCGCCCGCGTGCAGTTTGGTGAGCACGAGTTCGACAGCGGAGATGCCTTCCTTGCCGTGGATGCCGACCGGGATACCACGTCCATCGTCGCTGACGCGAACGGAACCATCGGTTTCTAGAACGACCTTGCAGCGTGTGGCGAATCCCGCCAAAGCCTCGTCGATCGAGTTGTCGACGACCTCCCAGATG
This sequence comes from Planctomycetota bacterium, assembly GCA_038246255.1. Taxonomy (GTDB): domain Bacteria; phylum Planctomycetota; class UBA1135; order UBA1135; genus RI-242. The sequence goes on along the minus strand of JBBRWC010000029.1, from coordinate 29,701 downwards.
AGGTGGTGCAGACCGCGGATGTCGGTGTCGCCGATGTACATCGCCGGGCGGACACGCACGGCTTCCAGACCTTCGAGGACTGTGATGGATTCGGCGTCGTAACTTTTGGTGGCGCGGGTATCGGCCATGGTGTTCGGGCGGCGGGATTCAACCCGCCTGATGCTTGAAGACTATGTTCTTGACCACCGGACCGCCGAGCAGGTCATTGATGCGCTCGCGGAGCGCAGCGCCGGTGAAGTTGGCGAGTTCGTGCAGTTGCGCGGCGGACCGCACTTCCACGAGCAGTTCGCCCCGTTGGTAACGGGTCGTTGAAGCGCATCCACGCAGCGCAGGACCCGCAGCTTCACCGAAGGCAGCAAAAACCCGCGCTTCGGTCGGACTTTGGCGCACGCCGAGTTCCCGCAGGACGATGTCCAGGGTTTCCTCGATCGGTGTCGGTCCTTTGCGCGGGGTCTCGCTCAACGATGTGTCCAGTCGGAGACGGTTAGAAAGCGGGAACCGATCGAGCGCTTACCCGACCTTTCCCCGAGGTTCTTTCCCACGGCCTCACACGTCCACGGTGATCGGCATCACGATGTAGACGTAGTTCTCTCCGAGGGTGAACTTGCCCGGCGACGTGCGTTCGTTGAACTCGAGCCGCACGCGATCGGACTCGCAGTTTTTCAGACCCTCAAGAATGAAGTCAGGGTTGAAGGTGATCTCTGCGTCGGTGCCTTTGGCGATCGCTTCGAGCTCCGACGTCGCTTGACCGGTGCTCGTGGAGCGGCCGTAAAGCGTAATGCGGTCGGAGCGGATGCCGACGCGCACAGCGCGCGCGTCGGAGGTCGTCACGTTGGACACGAGGCGCAGCTTGCGCGCGAAGAGCTCCGGATCCGCTTCCACCATGTGGTTGGTCTCCGCCGGAATCACCGCGGCGTAGCGCGGGAAGTCCCCTTCGATCAGGCGCGCAAAAACCTCCGCGCGACGGGTCTTCAAGCCGAGTTGGTTGGTGCCGAACTGAAGCTGGACCTGCTCGAGCGGATCCGACAGCACACGCACGAACGTCTGCATGCCCTTCGTGGGCACGATGGCTTTGCGCGGCGGGCCGGATTCGGAATCCAGCGGGTTCGAGGCGACGGCGAGGCGGCGACCATCGGTACCCACCATGCGCAGGATGCCGTCCTCGACCAGCGTCAGGATCCCGTGCATCGCGTAGCGGCCCTGCTCGCGGGCAGCCGCAAACGCCGTGCGACCGACGAGCTTGGTGAAAGTTCCCGCTTGGAGGGAGAGCGCGCCCGACGGATCAAAATGCACGATGACGGGGTACTCGTCCGGGTCGACCGTCGGCAGCTCACAGCGGTCGGCTCCCGCCGTAATGATGAGTTGGTCGCCCTGGCGCTCCAGCTCTACGGTTTCGCCACCCAGATCGCGCACGAAGTCGCTCGTCACGCGCCCGGGGGCAAGGACAGTCCCGGGCTCGATGACCTTCACGTCGTCGATGCGCAAGCGGAGCGAGACCTCGAGGTCCGTTCCGACGAGCTCAAGCGCGTTGTCTGTAGCGACAAGCAGCACGTTCTCGATGGCCGGCCGGGTCGCCTTGGTGGGGATGACGCTGTTCACCAGCGCGAGGCCTTCGCGCAGTCGTTCGCGATCGCACAGGACCTTCATGCTCTAGGGCTCCAAGACGTGGGGAGAGCGGCACCGCGCAGGCGTGCTCCGCTTTGGGGATAGAAAGACAAAAGAAGATTCATCACAGTCATCTAGGGGCCCCGAAATCGTGGAGGGCCGCAGACTGGAATGCCTTAAGGCCGCCGTAGGCTGGACTTGCGTCACTGGGGTGCATGTGGAGGGCGCGGCTGGCACGGTGGAGAACCGGTGGACGGCGTGGGTAGTTGTGCGGGCTTGTGCACGGCCCCCGTCGGTCGCGGTGGTCGACACGCTTTGAAGGTGCATAACACGGTCGCGGATCCCCATTCCGCGCACCGGTTGCGGGCCACTTGTGCACATCTGGCTGACAGGTTGTGCAGAGCGGCGACCGTGCGCGCGATCACCTTGTGCACCCCACTGCACAGAGCCCACGGCCGATGCAATCCGTTTGGGCGCGGCGCGAAACTGGGGTCCGTCGGGCTGCATCGAGAGGGTGGCGGCGAGGATGGAATGGAGGGAGCTGTGAATGGGACCGTTCCCAGGGCGCCGCGGTGACGAACGAGTCGGAAGATCGGCGCTGCGGATGCCGTGGATAGCACGGTGCGTCCCTGCTCCCTTGGGTTGGAGCGCGGGGAGGGGGGCAGCCGCGGGGCCCGGCAACGTCCTGCGGAGGGGGCCTCCGGCGGTGTCGCGGCCACCGACTAGTCTAAGGTTTGGCGGGCCCTTCTTCCCGTCCGGAACGGGTTCCCGAGCCGGTTTGACGGCCCTTTGGGAGCGCCGCAGGGGTGCGCGGCCGAGCGCTCGGTCAGTACGGGCTGCCTGCGGCGATCCGAGCAGCCCCAAGACGTGTGGTTGGGCCGCCGCAGGGACGCAGCGGCGGGGTTTTAGCGGGGACGAACGCCCCTCGGACGGGGGACCCCCGTCCGCTGAGCGGGCGGGCGTTTTGCGCACTTCTTTTGGCCGCCGCGACCCGGGAAAGTTCGCGGCGGCGCGGGAGAGTCAGCTCCGGCCGCGCAGGCGCGCGAGGAGTTCACCCACCACGTCCTGGGCGTCGGCTTCGGACTTCGCCGCTGCCGAGACCTTTTGGATCGCGTACAGGACGGTGGTGTGGTCGCGACCGCCGAAGAACCCGCCGATCTCCTCAAGGGACAGGCGCGTGACCTGGCGCGTGAGGTACATGCCCACTTGACGGGCATGGGCGATCTGGGCGGTGCGTTTGCGCGATTGGATGTCGGACAGCCGCACGCCGAAATGCTCGGTGACGATGCGCAGGACGTCCTCGACGGTCGGTGTGCCGTGGCGTTGCGTGAAGACGTCGCGCAGGCATTCCCGCGCGAGCTCGACGGTGACCGGCAACTTCGCGAGGCCCGCAAAACCGAGCACCTTCGTCACCGCGCCTTCGAGTTCACGCACGTTGTTGTCGATGCGCTCCGCGAGCAGGCGCGCAACGTCGTCGGGCAGCTCTGCCCCGCGCTCGCGGCTCTTGCGCTTGAGGATCGCCATGCGCGTCTCGTAACACGGTGGCTCGAGTTCGGTGACGAGGCCCCATTTGAAGCGCGACACAAGCCTTCCCTGCAGGCTCGGGATGTCCTTCGGCGGGCTGTCGGAGGACAGAACGATCTGCTTGCCCGCGTTGTAGAGCGTGTTGAATGTGTGGAAAAACTCCTCCTGCGTGCGCTCCTTGTTCGCGAGCAGATGGATGTCGTCCACAACCAGGACGTCGACGTTGCGGTACTTGTTGCGGAACTTCTGCAGGTCGCCGTTTTCGAGCGCGCTGATGAAGTGGTTGACGAACGTTTCGCAGGACAGGTAGAGGATCGCGATGTTCGGATCGCGCTCGAGCAGCGCGTGGCACAGCGACTGCATCAAGTGCGTCTTGCCGAGGCCCACGTTGCCGTGCAGGAAAAACGGGTTGTACGTCTTGCCCGGGGACTCGGAGACGCCGAAGGCCGCCGCGTGCGCGAAGCGGTTGCACGGACCGACGACGAAGTTTTCGAAGCGGTAGTTGCTGTTGAGGCCGAAGTCGCTCGCCGACATCAGGCCGAGGCGCGGCGCCGGTTGGCGCGCGGTGCGACCCTGCATGGACAGCAGCACGCCACCCTCGGGATTGCGAGAGTGGGAGCTGCCGCTGGTCGAACCCTGCCCGCCAGAGCCGTTCGCTGCGCTGTTTGCTGCGCTGTTCTCCTGGAGGAGGCGCGTCTGGAGGTGCAACTCGGGATCCACCACGAATTGGATGTCGTGGTTGGGGCCGAGGACCTCGGCGACCGCGCGTTCGATGACCGCGCGGTAGTACTTTTGCAGCCACTCCGCCTTAAAACCGTTGACGACCGCGATAGTCACGCGGCGCTCGTCCGCCGCGCGCAGTGCGGTAGCGGGGAACCAGGTTTCGAACTGCTCGCGCTGAACCTGGCGCGAGATCACGTCCAAAATGGCGTTCCAAAGGGGCTCCAGTTCCTTGGCACTGCGCACCGGCGGGCCCGGGAGCGGGCGGTCGTCGACCGGGATTGCCGGCGCGGATCCGAGGGCGGCTCCTTCGTCCAGCGTGTGCAGTCCAACGGACGGGCGAGCCGCAGAGGGCGTGGAGCCGTTGGCGCCGGACTCGGGAGTGCGGAGCGCGGGCGGTTCGTCGTCGGGATGGCGGTGTGGATTTAAGGGCGACATGCCGTTCGGGAAGGGACCCGGGCCGCGGGGACGCAGCTGGGTGGTGGGTTTCGGCGGGGGTCCCGCGGGGCCGCCGCGTGGCGACTTCCCCGGGAGGCGTGCTGTGGATCAGGTCGCGGTCGATCGCGCGCCCGCGGTGTGTGCGCCCTCGCGCGGGATGGAAGCGTTCGGCCGCACGGATGCGGAAGGGCGGCGTGGCCAAAGAAAGGCGCCGTAGAAAGGCGCCGTAGAAAGGCGCCGTGAAAAGGCGCCGTGGAGGCGCGTTGGAAGTGGACGTGCCGCGCGGTTTGCGCGACGGCTTGGCCGAACCCGGTGGGTGGCGGACTCCCGTGCGCGAAGCGACCGTGCTGGGGCATTAGAGAGCCGGCCCCGAAGGGGGTCAACGGCAGATATCCCCAAAGACCTGCGCGTTCTTCACAACGGGTCGGCGCCGTCGCGGGTTGCGTGCGACGGGACCAAAACCGACACCAGAATGTCCGCAGCCCGTTGACATTCTTCCCCGCGCGTTCCTCGTCCGAGGGAGAGACGCAGTGCGGAGCGTGCGCGGCTCTCGCTGTGTCCGAGCGCGAGCAACACCGGTGAAGGTTCGAGTGAGCCGCTTGCGCATGCGGAGCCCGCGCTCACCTCAAGGCCGTCGAGGTCACAGCGCATCACCACCATCTTCCCGTCCGCGGGTGGTCCGCCGAGCTCCGGCAACAGCACACACAGGGTGTTCGGCAGCCGCCGTTCGCGCTCGAGCGGCGGGCCGGCGAGGTGGATGCCGGGGATGCGCACGCGCAGTGCGTCCCACAGGTCGCGCGCGAGCGCACCCACACGTTCGCGGTAGGCGGCTTGCTCCACGACCGCGAGTTCGATCGCCACCGCGGCGGCGGCGATCGAGGGCGCGTCCTCCGTGCCCGGACGCAGGCCGCGTTCCTGCGCGCCGCCGTGTCGCAGCGGCGCAAGAGCGATCCCGCGGCGTGCGAAGAGCACCCCCAATCCCAGTGGCCCCCCGACTTTGTGCGCCGAGAACGCCGCAAGGTCGATGCCCCAGCCGCGAATGTCCAGCGGCACCCGGCCAAGCGCCTGGACCCCGTCCGCGAACAGGATCGGCCGGGACGGACCGCTCCCGATCGCCTGGCGGGCCAGGCCGAGGTCATGGACTGTCCCCGCCTCGTGGTTGCCCGCCGATAGGGCGACGAGCGCGAGTTCGGGTGCGGACGCCAGGTCGCGGAGTTGCGCGGGATCGAGCTCTCCCTCGCCGTCCACACGCAGCACGCGGTGGGGGTGCCCCCGCTCTTCCATCTTGGCCGCACATTCGCGCACCGCGGCGTGCTCGGTGCCTGGACTCGCGAGCGCCGCGCCGCGCTCCCGGGTCGCAAGGTGCCCTGCGACGGCCAGGTGGATTGCTTCGGTGCCGCCCGAGGTGAATACGATCTCTTCCTCGTGCACGCCAAGCGCTGCTGCGATGCGCTCTCGGGCGTCGTCGATGCACTGGCGCGCAAGCCGGCCGCGGCGGTGCAAGCTCGAGGGATTGCCAAGGCCGCGGTCGACCGCCGCGAGCCATGCATCGCGCGCCTCGGCGCGCAGGGGCGTGGTGGCGTTGTGGTCGAGGTAGACACGCATGGTGGCGGGTGCCGTCAGTCGCGGCGGCAGGCGTACAAACGAAGGTGCCGGGCGAGTCCCGGGTCGCGATCGTACTTCTCGCGCACGAGGGCCAGTCCGTCCGAAGCGGATCGGATCCGCGCAGGGCGGTCATCGAGGCACGCCGCGACCGCTTCGGCGAGCGCCCGGGGGTCGCCGGGTTCGACGAGCGTCCCCACGGGTGCGACGAGGTCCCGCAACCCCCCGACCGCCGACGCCACCACCGGCACCCCGCGGGCCATCGCTTCCAGGGCTCCCATGCCAAACGCCTCACGACGGCTCGGGACGATGTAGAGGTCCGCCGCACCCAGGCGCGCCGGTCCGAGGGGCACGGCGCCCCAAAAACGCACCCGCGGGTCGGCGGCGTGCGCGAGGGATTGAGCCAAGCTGCCGTCCCCTAGGACGTCGAGCACGACGGCGCGCCCCGCGAGCTGCAAAAGGGCCGCCACCAGGACATCGGGCCCCTTCCAGGGTTCGAGGTGTCCCGCGAACATCAACCGCTCGCCGCGGGCGCGTAACAGTGGGTTGTCGCCCGTGCCCCACCGCGCCGCATCCAGGAAGTTGGGCACCACCTGGATGTCGTCGAACAGGTCGTCGCACTGTCCTTGGAGCCAGTTGGACGGCACCGCGACGGCGTCGCATTGCGAAGTTTCGAGCCTGGCCGCGCCCAGGCGGTGGGCATGGACGTCGCTCCCGTGGAGGGTCAAGACCAACGCGGGCCGCGGGGTGGCGCGGGTGACAAAACGGACGGCGTCGCAAAGATGTGGCCCTCCAAAGTGCACATGCACGATGTCGAAGGGCGCGCGGCGGTGTTCGCGGTGGAGCGCTTCCTCGAGCTGTGGACCGGGCTCCGCGAGCAGTGCAAGCACTGCCAGCGGATTCGCGGCGCCCCCGCCGTCGGATCCCGCGGCCTCCCCCGGCAGGGGCCCTAGGCGCGGGATGGGGTCGCGGGAGAACACCGCGGTCCGCCGACCGGACGCTGCGAGCGCGAGGGCGACCTCGGCTGCGGCGCTGGAGCTACCCCCTGTGCCCCCGCGCGCGACGATCGCGACCGCGGGCCACGGGCCATCGACGGAGCGCGGCTCCGCGGCCCGCCACTGGGCGTCAACCGGCGGCGGCGCCACGGCCCGGCTCGACCTCGATGGCCTCCGCCGGCAACTCGGGCAGTCCGTCTTCGGATGGGGACGACCCTTCGGACTCGGCGGAGCGGTCCCGGGCGCTTTCATCGCCCGCGCTCGACGGCGTGCGGTTGCCGTTCGTCGGATCCTTCGCCGTGCGGCCGTCGACCGCGGCGTGCGATCTGTTGGCCGCCGCGTCCGGTCTGTTGACCGCCGGGTGCGGTCGATTGACCGGTGCGCTCGCCGCCTTCGGTTCGGGTGCACGCGGCACGAGCGCACTCGCATCGAGGCCGGGCCTTCGCAGCCGCTCCTGCTCAATCACTTCTTCGGCGAGCTGCTCGTAGTCCCGCGCGCCGCTCGATTCGGGCGCGTACTCGAACACACTCTGTCCGTAACTGGGCGCTTCGGCGAGCTTCACGTTCGTGCCGATCGGCCGGCGGAAACATTGCTCGGGGAAATAACGCCGCAGCTCGCCCAACACCTCGCGCGCGAGCCGCAACCGACTGTCGTAGAGGCACGGCACGATGCCCGTCACGGCGAGGGATGGGTTGAGCCGCCGCTGCAAGAGGCCGATCACGTCGAGCAACCGCGTCATGCCCTGCAGCGCGAGGAACTCCGTTTGCAGCGCGATGAAAACCTCGCGCGACGCCACGAGCGCGTTGATCGACAACAAGCTGAGGCTCGGCGGGCAGTCGAAAATCAGGTACTCCGCCGGCGGACCCCCGCTGGATGCGAGCGCGGCGTCCTCCCACGTATCCACCGCTTCGCGCAGGATCAGCTCGCGCCCCATTTCGCCCGCGAGCTCGAGCTCTGCACCCGCGAGGTCGACGTTGGTCGGCACGATGGACAGACCCACCGTGCGTGTCGGGTAGAGCGCCTCCTTGAACGTGCACTGCCCCGCGAGCACGCCGTAACTGGACGGCGCGCGGCGCTCCACCTCCACGGACAGGTGGGTGCTGAGGTTGCCTTGGGGGTCGAGGTCGACCAGGACGACGCGGCGACCGCTGCGGGCGAGTGCCGCGCCGAGGTTCGCGGCCGTGGTGGTCTTGCCGACGCCCCCCTTTTGGTTGACGAGCGCAATGCGGCGCATGGGGAGGCGGGATTGTAGCCACCGCGCAGCCGCGGCGCTGTTTAGCCGTCGTGGGATCCCGCGAGTCCAAGCTCGAAGAGCCGCGCGAGGCCCGCGCCATCGCGGCACCACAGGGGTTCGCCGCGCCCGGACGGAAAGCCGCGGCCGAAGTGCAGGGCGACACCGTCCGCGCGGTCGAGGATGTGCAATCCCCCGGGCAGGTGGGCACCCGTGTCTTCCGCATCCGCGGGGTCGAGCTGGGAGCGGTGCAGCGCGATCGCCGCGCGCTTGGCCGCGTATTCGTCCGCGTCCAGTTGGAGCCTCAGGGTGGGCGGGGGTGCCGGGTAGGTTTCGGGCATGCGCGCGGGCGCGCCGCACAGTTCCGCAGGTGCGCGGGCCCCGAGGATGGCGCGTGCTTCAGCGAGTGCGCGCGCCGCGGCCCGGTGGTCGTCGTGGGGGTCGAAGTCCGCGTGGCCGAGCACGAGGGCGGGCTCTTCGGTGCGCAGGAGCGACACGAGGGCCGGTGTCAGTGCTTCACACCGGGCGAGGTCACCGTCCGCGAAGTGGAGGCAACGCCGGCTCGCGGCACCCAGCGCGCGGCCGGCGCCTGCGGCCTCGGCGAGGCGCAGCGGAGCGCCGCCGCGCCGCCCCGCTTCCCCCGCGGTGAGGTCCACGATCGCGATCGCCAGCCCGGCGCGCCGGGCGCGGCCGAGGAGGCCGCCAAACGCGAGCTCCACATCGTCGGGGTGTGCGCCGATCGCGAGCAGGCGCGGTGCGGCGTGCGGGCGGGTCACGGGCGCGGCCCCGGCAGGTCGTCGAGGTGGATCAGGATCCCCTCGGTCGGGAACGGGTCCATTTCGCCGAGGAGTTCGGCAAGCCAGTCTTCGCCGGCGGCCGCCAGGAAGCAGGCCAGGCCGAGCACACGTTCTTGGGGCCGTCCGAGGGGTGCAAGGTACGCCGCAAGCCGCCGTTCGTGACGACGTCCCTTCCCAAGCTGGTTGGAGGCGATTTTTAGTGCCTTTGAAGTGATTTTGAGCACCATTTCTTCGCCATTGGTCGCGGCGCGGCGCAGGTTGTGGGCAAGGCCCGGCTCAATCTCGCCCAGGGCTGTGCGCAGTTCGAGGAGCTCCGCGCGGTGGCGACGGGCGGTATCCTCGAGCGTCTGGATCACTAAAGGGGTGCTTTTATGGGTTTTTTTTGGCGTTAAAGGTAAGGGATCCCGCAGGTAATCGGCTATCGCCACGTCGAGCCGCGCGGCAGAGTCTCGAAGATCTGCGGTGGTCACTGCTCCGCTGACGCGTAGGACAAAAGGCGTATTTTGAACACCATTTGAACGACGAAGCTCAAGCAGCCGGGCGTGGTAACCCAGCTCCCCAGGCCCCCCTACGTAGGCGGCGACGGGCAGGAGCATGTCCTGCACGAGGGGACGCAGGAGGGCCCCCGCGGACCAAGCCGAGGGGGCCGCCTGGACGGTCGCGGCGAGTTCCTCGTCGGTGCGCTCGGCGCCGTCGTCCTCGCCGTCAAGACGCCACCCACCCGTCGGAAGCGGGCGTGCGGCTCGCCGCTCGCCGTCCGCCAGGTGGAAGAGGAGCGGCGGCAGTCGGTCGGGATCGAGGGCTGGCACCCGATCCGCCACCGGTTGCAGGCGTGCGTTCGCCGCGGCGAGTTGGGCGCCCGGGTGGGCGAGAACGAGCCGCGCGAGCGCCCGGCCGTGGGCGGCCCGCAGGCCGTCGGGCTCCAGGACGAGCAGTCCGTGGGCGCCAAACAGCTCCAGCCAACTGCGCGTGCGCGCCGCGACGAGGGTTTCGCCGTCCCGCGGCATCAGCAGGTCGAGGATCCGCTGAGCCCGCGGTCCGGCGAGGAACAGCTCGCCCAGGTGCGCGCCCACCGCGGCCAGGTGTTGTGCTTCGCGCTCGACCGGACGGTGGCTGAGGGCGCGTCGGGATGCGCCAAAGGAGGCGAGCCCGACCTTCGCGACGTCGAAGTTGCGGTTCACAAGGTGCACGCCTTGCACCTCGTTCGCGTCGTGGTCGTCGCCGTGGTTCCAAAAGAGGGGCACGACGGGCCGTGCGAAGGCGCGCTCGAGTTCCCGTGCGAGGCGGATCGTGTGCAGGGTCTTGAGGGCGTCGAGCAGGGGCCCGCCGAGGAAACCCGGCTGCTGTCCGCAGACGACGACGGACGTTCCCTCGAGCGCGAGGCGGCCCAGGGACGCCGCGATCCCCTCGTGCACCGCGGCGTCCGCGCGCGGTTCGAGGCGCGCGCGTGTGCGGTCGGCGAGGGCTGCGACGAGTTCGGCGCGCTCGAGCAACGCACCGTCGACTTCCGGCGGAGGCGCGATTTCTGCCGCGGAACGGGGCATGAAGACTCCGAGGTGCGCAGGGTGGGGGCGCTCTGCGAGGGCCTTCAGCGCGAAGGCACCGAGTCCGAAGCGGTCGATGGGCGCAAATTCGATCGCCAATGACATGGGCGAAGTCCGCGTAGCGCGATGGCGCGGATGTGTCAGCGCGCAGGCCCCGCGAGTGCGCCCGCCAGATCGGCCAGCATCCCGTCGAGCGCCCGGTCGGCGGCTTCGCGCCAGTCGCTCGGCGCGCCCTTTGCGCGGTAAGCAAACGCGATGCCGCGCGACGAAGCGACAAGGGCGCCACTTCGTCCGCGGGTGAACGCCGGGACCACGTCGGCGGCGGTCCCACCCTGGGCGCCGTAACCGGGCAAGAGGAGCACCGCGTGCGGCAACTGCTCGCGCCAGTGAGCGAGTTCCGCGCTGTGGGTCGCGCCGACGACGGCTCCCACGGACGACCAGCCACAGGCTCCGATCAGCGGCGCGCCGAGGCGCGTGACATCGGCAGCGATGCGTTCGGCGAGCGGCGTTGACCCCTCCGTTTGATACCGCGCGCTGCCGGGATTGGAGGTGCGCACCAGCACGAAAACACCCGCGTCGTGTGCCATGCAGGTCTCGATGAACGGCTCGAGGGTGTCGGTCCCGAGGTAGGGGTTGATGGTCATCGCGTCCGCGCGGCCAAGACCGCCCGCACTCTGGGGCGCCAGGTGCGCGCGAGCGTAGGCGAGCGCGGTGCTCGCGATGTCGCCGCGCTTGACGTCCGCCACGACGAGCACGCCTTTCGACTGCGCGTGTTCGACCACGCGCTCCCAGGCCACCGCGCCGTCTGCGCCGAACAGTTCGAAGAATGCGGACTGGGGTTTGACCGCCGGGACGCGGGTGGCGGCGAGGTCGATGAGCTCGCAGCAAAAATCTCCCACGGCTCGCGCGCGGGCCGCGCGTGGTTCGGCGGAATTCGCGGCAGCCGCGAACGGGGGCGGCAAAAGGTCGGGGTGCGCGTCCAGCCCGAGCAGACAGACGCTGTCCTTTGCGCGCACCGCGGCGTCGAGGCGATCGGCGAAGTTCATGACGTAAGGGACGAAGGCACGGGCGAGTGGCGCCTTTCCAAGGGCGCTCGCAAACCGGATCGAGCGCCGCGGAAGGACGGGCCAACGGGCACCTGCCTGGCCATTGCGCGCGGTTGGCGGAAACTCTCCACGCGGTCGTCGGATGGTACGGGGCGCCCGGGCTCCGTCACAGGGTCCGCGGGTTAGCGTGCTGGAATTCTCAAGCGCCCGTGCGCGAGCCGAGTTCGATGAAACGCCGGCCAATGCCGTCCGCGACGGCGAGGCCCCGCTCGCTCAGGCGGTAACGGTCGCCGTCCATCGCGAGCAGTCCGTGACCGACGTGCTCACGCGCCACCGCAAGCGCCGGATCGAGCTCGGCGTCGGTCGGCTGCCAGCCGGCGCGCTCCCACGCTTCGGCGGGCGACAGCCCACGCGCGAGTCGCAGTCCGAGCCACCACGTTTCGCCAAGGCGCGCGATTCCCGCGAGCTCCTCACTCCACTCCTCAGCGGGCTCGCCAGCGCGGGCTCGCCGCCGCCACGGCTCGATCGATCGCGGGTTTCCAAAGCGCCGTGCGCCCACTTTGCTGACGGCGCTCGGACCGATGCCGACGTACTCGCGGTTTTCCCAGTAACCCACGTTGTGGCGACATGCCTCGCCCTGCCGCGCGTAGTTCGACACTTCATACGGTTCGAGTCCGGCGGCGCGGCACGCTTGGCGGGCGGCGTAGAACTGCGCCAACTCGAGTTCGTCGTCGAGTCCGTGGACTTCACCGCGCGCGTGCCAGCGTGCGAAGGCCGTGCCGGGCTCGATGGTCAGGTTGTAGGCGGAGAGGTGATCCGGCTCGAGCGCGAGCACGGTGTCGAGTTCCGCACGCCATTCATCGAGGCCCTGGCCCGGCGCCGCGTAGATGAGATCGACATTGATGTGCGCGCAGCCCGCTGAGCGCGCCGCGTCGAACGCCGCGAAACTCATGGCCGGAGAGTGCACGCGACCGAAGAGTGCAAGCCGCGCGGGATCGAGCGACTGGAATCCAATCGACAGCCGCGTGACGCCCGCGTCGAGCAGCGCTTCCGCCTTCGCTCCGTCCAAGCTCTCGGGATTGCACTCGGCGGTGACTTCGACCGCCGAGCTGCGCCAACCCGTCGTGTCGTCGAGGATGTCGAGCAAGCGACGCAGCGACTGCGCGGGATACAGCGAAGGTGTGCCACCCCCGAGGAAAACCGTGCGCGGTGCGGGCGGAGCGTTGCGGCGCGCTTCCGCGATCAGCGCCTCCAACGTGCCCTCGAGGTCTTGGCCGGCGGCCGGCAACGAGAAGAAGTCGCAGTAGCTGCACTTCGCTGCGCAGTAGGGCAGGTGCACGTACAGTGCCGTGCCAGCGGGAGCGCGCGCGTGGTCCATCGGGAACAGACTAACCGGCGCGGACGCCGGTCGGTGCTCACTCCCCGTCGATGACCTTTTGCAGACGTGCGAGCACGTCGCGCTCGATCTGCCGCACGCGCTCGCGCGTCAATCCGACGATCTTGCCAATTTCTTTGAGGGTCATCGGCTCGCTGCCCGCCGACAGGCCGTAGCGCAGGCGCAGGATGGTTGCCTCACGCTCGTCGATGACATCGAGGAGATCGGAGAGTTTCGACAGCAGATCGGCGTGTGTGATCTGCTCTTCGGGGTTCTCGATGCGCGGATCTTCGACGACGTCCCGGTGTTGGCTCATCGCGTCGAGCGAAACCTGCGGACCCATGCTCGAGGTTTCGATCGTCTGGCGCAGCACCGCCCGGCTCTCTTCGGGAATGCCGAGTTCGTTCGCAACTTCCGAAATGCTCGGTGTGCGGCCGAGCCGGAAGCCAAGTTCCTGACTCACAGAACGCCACTTCGAGATCATCTCGTTCATGTAGCCCGGCACACGCACGGACTGGACCGAGCTGGTGAGGGCGCGGCGGATCGACTGTTTGATCCACCAGGAACCGTAGGTCGAGAACCGGCAGCCGGCGTCGGGGTCGAACTTCTCCGCCGCCTTGAGGAGGCCGATGTTGCCCTCCGCGATCAGGTCCTGGAGGGCGAGTCCGCGCTCTGCGTACATCTTTGCGATCGACACCACGAGCCGCAGGTTTGCGCGAATCATGTGCTCGCGGGCCTCAAGATCGCCCGCCTGGATGCGGCGGCCGAGCGCGATCTCTTCTTGGGGCGAGAGCAGGGGGACCTCGTTGATCTCCTGCAGGTAGGTTTCGAGACAACGCTCGCTGCTCATCGAGAGGGTCCTTTCTGCGTTGCCGCGAAGGGGTGCGCTTGGGTCGGAAATGCGGCGATCCACCGCGGTAGCGGTTGGAACAGGCGAGGGCCCCATCGACCTCGGGGGAAGGGGCCCTTGAGCGCACCCCGAGTGATCCCGAAGATCTGGCCCTATTCGCCCGCGGGGGCCCTGTCGGGTAGGGTTACGTCGTCTTTGTCCCCTCCCCATGCCTGAGTCCCCGCCCCTTGAGACCCTCGTCCGCGAGCAGGAGTTCGCCGTCCAACTCGGCGAGCACCGCACGGGCTTTTTCCAGTTGCTTGCGCGGCTGCAGGCCGACGTCGCGGGCGCGAGCGGGAGTCGCGGGCTGCACAAGCCGCACTACTTCCACCTGATACAGGGCGCGAACGATCTTGAGACGTTTCTCGACGACCATGGCGCCCGGTACAACCGCACCTTCCGGTCGTTCACCGAACTGGTCGCTGGGCTGCGGGGTTTTGCCCAGGCGGGTTACCGGATGGCGCACGTGCGGGGACGCCTAGGGTCCTACGGCGCGGACCAGTGGCGTCCGGAGGGACTGGCCGACCAGACCCGGGCTGCAATCGACCGTGGGCTGGCGTTTGTCGAGAAGGGGGTGGATTCCCTGTGCGGAGCTCTTTCCAGCGAGGCCCAGGCCCTCGGTCTGCCCTCACCGGACCGGCCGCTCGAAGAAGCGCGCTTCTTGCCCGTTCAGGCCCGCACGATGCTGCCGCGGAACGTCGGTCAGGACGACTTGGTCGACGAGGAGCAGAAGATTGCCGAAGTAGCGTCCAAATTCCTTCAAGCTTGCCAGCTTATGGTGGATATCGACGTCAGGCCGATCTTCGAGCCCGAGTCCCGTCACCAGTATCTCGCGTCCGTCTGCACCGAGGAGCAGGCTCGTGTGTACGAGGCCGTGGTCCACAACCTCCAGTCGACCTACGACACGTATATAAAGAATACGGTTTTGGAGGCCCGGGACGCACGCCTTCCGACCCTGAGAGGCCTCGCCTCGACGGTGCTCCATCTTCTTGAGGCCATCACCGAGTTGACCCATTTCCACGAGCGCCATGAGAGCGAGGTGCGGGCCACCCGTTCCGGCGAGCGGATGGCGGAGGTGATTCCCCGGTCCGATGTGGAGGAGGTGGTCCTGTGTGATCTCCTTGTAACGGCACGGCGCCTCTTGGAGGTCGGCCGGGAGGTCGCCTCGGATCTTCTGCCGTCCTACCTCACGGTCCAGGAGCTCGAAATCGATCTCCTCGACGGCCTGACGGTCCACGCTCGTCCCGCGGCGCTCATCGTCGGCATCGTCAACCACCACGGGACGCCGGTCGAGATGCAGCTTGGGGACCGCCGCTGCAATGCGGGGTCGATCCTGGAACTGCTGGTCACGGTGGGCAGTCGCCCTGACTCGCGGACCTTTGTGTTCCGCGGGGACCAGCACCCTCTGCGCGACATTGCGACGCTATTCGAAAGCGGACTGGGTGAACAGGGGATCGAGCGCCTCCCCGATTCGCTCAGCTACCTTCGGGCCCGCTGAGCACCCGTTCCTAGCCGTCCTGCGGCGGGCAATGGTGTTGTTTCAAACGCCGAGCCACGGTCTTTTCACACGCCGAGCCAAAGGCGATCCGCGAGCATCGACGGCAAGCCTGCGGCACGGATCCTCAGGGTTTCTCGCTCGATGTCGTACTCGCGACGGTGGATCCAAACCTTGGATTGGTCGCTGTCGAAGAGGGCTATCGCCAACCGGGGATCCTCGTCTCGGGGCTGGCCGACGCTTCCGACGTTAACCACGGTCCGGGCCGCCTCCGCGAGGTCGATGATGGGGTCCGGGCAGTACGCGAGGCGATCCAGGGCCTCGGCCGGCCGCAGAACTGCGATGGGGATGTGGCTGTGGCCCACAAAACACACCGGCCGGGTCATGACATCGAGCGTGGGCTGGGCGTCACGGATGCCCAACAGGTAGTCGTAGTTTTCCGGCCCATTCAGCGTGCCGTGGGCGACGTTGCAGTGTTGAAGCTCCAGGGTCATGGGCAGTGACCGAAGCCACTCCAGGTGGGCGGGCCCGAGGACGGACCGTGTCCATTCCATGGCTGCCCGGGCGTACTGGTTGAAGAAGACCGTGTCGATCTCGTGAACGCAGGCCGCGTCGTGGTTGCCCTTGACGACCAATGCCCCCGCTTCCCGCAGCAGATCGATGCACTCCGCCGGAGCGGCGCCGTAACCGACCACGTCCCCCACGCTGACGATCACCTCCGCACCCAGTTCTTCGAGCGCGTCGAGGGCGGTTTCGAGGGCCGCCAGGTTGGCGTGGATGTCGCCGAGGATGCCGTATCGCATGGTCAGCCCCTTTCGGGGTGGGTACTTTGGGGACGTGGGAGGGAAAAAACCAGCAGCATCATTCCAAGCGCCGTCAGAGCGGCAGCCAGCGGGATGTTCCACGTGGAACGTTCCTGCACCGCCATCGCGGTCAGGAGTAATCGGCTATTCAGCGCTGGGGCGGCGGAATGATCGGCGAAAGGTGGCAATGTGGCCGGGATCAGCCACGCTGCGAGCAGGAACGTCCCTACCGCATACCGGGAACTGCGCGAAAGCCGTAGGCACAATGCCCCCAGCACGCCACACCAGGCGACTCCGACCCATAGAGCCAGAAGCTGAGCGACTTCGAACCCCTCATCTTCGCGGGGAAGCGATCCATACCCGATCGCGAGAACACCCGCGGCCGGGACGAGCGCGAGGAGTGCGACGGCCACTATGTGGAGCGCGACTTCCTGCGGCCCGCTGAGCACATCTGTCACGGAGCGGCGGGAGGCCAATCGCCCCACAAGGATCGCGGTAGCAGCCACCAGGACGCACCAGATCCAGTCCCAAAGCGCGATCAGGCGTTCCCGACCGCTGTCGAGGGTCAATCCCAGGACTTGGGCTTGGATCCACCATCCTCCGATGGCGAGAATGAGGAACAGACCCGTTGCGGGCTGCTTTAGTGCCCAGATGGCGTCCGCGTGGAGGTAAGCGTACGGCCAGACCGAGCCCGGCTGGGGCCGTTTAGCGCTGGGCCCGGGCGCCGCGGAAAACACTTTGCTCGACACCCGAGCAGGCTAACCCTAGTCTTCACATCGTTCCACGTGGAACACCTCCGCAGTCCCACCCCAACCAACGCTCACCTGGAACGCCGCCTGGGCCGAGGCCTTGGATCTCTACTTTCCGACCGCGACAGCGCTAAGGAATCCCGCCCGTCGAGCACCGAGATCGACGTCACGCTGGTCAAGCCGAACCCCTTCCAACCGCGCCGCTACTTCGACCCCGAGGGGATCGACGAGCTTGCCGAGAGCTTGAAGACGCATGGACTCCTCCAACCCATTGTGGTCCGGCAGGTCGGCAGCATCTTCGAACTCATCGCGGGAGAGCGTCGTCTCCGAGCCGCCCAGAAGATCGGCCTCCAACGGTTGCCCGCAGTGGTCCGGTTTGACGTGCCCGACGAGCAGATGCTCGAGCTGGCACTCGTGGAAAACGTCCAGCGGCGCGACCTCGACCCCATTGAGCGCGCCATCGGCTACAAGCAGCTTCTGGACCGTTTGGCGCTGACCCAGGACGAGGTTGCCCAACGGGTGGGCCTCAAGCGCTCCACCGTCGCGAACCACCTGCGCCTCCTCGACCTCCCCGCGCCGGTGCAAGAGGCGCTGGGCCGAAACCAGATTACCATGGGCCACGCCAGGGCGCTCTTGGGATTGGCGTCCGCCACGGAGCGGGTCGACCTTGCGGTCCGGATCGCGGAAGAGGGCTTGAGCGTCCGGGAAGTCGAACGCCTGGTGCGGGAGATCACCCACCCCACCGCCATCGACGACAGCCCTGCGGCCACGATCCCCGACAACCTGGCAGCAACCACCGTCGACGAGGACGGTAGCGAGGCAAAAATCGGAGGCAAGCTGCCCACGGTGGATGTCCCCACCTGGGTCGCGGGGTTGCAGGACCGCCTGCAAGAGGCGTTAGGGACGCGGGTCGAGCTGCGGACCCGGCCGGGCTTCACCGGCCAGATCGTCGTCCACTACTTCGATCGCGAGGACCTCGAGCGCCTGCTCGAGCAGCTGGCCCCCAGTCAAACGCTCTGAGGCCCAAAGGCACCCGACAACGGCGGCAGCCGGGCCGTGCCGATTTCTTCCAAGCGGCCTGAAAGGGCCTAAAGGCGGATCCGGAACCTGTTCGCCCGAGATTGCACGTCAGCTTCAGAGGGTGGTGAGCACCCTTACAGCCGGCTCGCCCCGGTGATCGTCGCGGGCTCGCGGGGGCGGTCGGTGCCCGTCACCACTTCGCCCTGTTCGATCGTCTCGATCGCGGGCCAGCCGGACACGACTGTGCCGAACACGGTGTGCTGTCCATCCAGGTGGTGCGGGGTTCCCGTGGTGATGTAGAACTGGCTTCCGCTGCTCTGGGTGTCCCCGCCCATTTTCGCCGCAGCCAGGCTGCCGCGGAAGTGCACGAGGTCGTTGGGCTCGAGGTCGATCTTGTACTCGGGGCCGCCCGTTCCCCAGGTCGCGGTGTCGAGTCCCTTCGTGTTCGGGTCGCCGCCCTGGATCATGAAATCGGGAACGACCCGGTGGAAGCGGACGCCGTTGAAGAAGCCCTCGTCGACGAGCTTCAAGAAGTTCTCGACGTGCTTGGGCGCCGCCTCAGGATAGAGCGCCACTTCGATCGGGCCCGCGCTCGTATCGAGGCGCACGCGCGGACTGCCTTCGGCCGGCGGGGGGTTCTGGAACAGCGACGCCCGCGACGCGCGCCACTCGGACATCGAGCGCGCCCGCTGTTCGAGGAGCGTGGCGGGGGCGACCGCTTCGCCGCCGTCCTCGAACAGCGTCCAATTGGCCAGCGGATGGCCAGGATATTCGCTGCGCAGCCGGGCGGCGATGGTGGCAGCGCCACTAAAATCGTCGCGGTTCGCGGACGCGGTCGCGGCCATGGCGATGAACCACGGGGCCGCCGGTTGACCCGTGTGTTTGGCCGCGAGCTTGAGCAACTCGTCGGGCGTCGCGTTGAAGTTCGCCTGGGGAAGGCCGAACTGAGAGCTGGTCAGCTCGACCGCGGAGCCGAACTCGTTCCAACTCGTGGCTTCGACGCGCAGGCTCTCGGTCTCCCGGAAGGTGCGGAAGAGGATCGCCGCTGCGAGCAGCGCAGAGGCGATCGCGAGGCCCTTCCAGTAGCGCTCGAAAAAGGACGCCAGGGCGGTGCGTTCACCGATGGGTGCAATCGTGACTTCGGTGGCGGCCTTGTGTTGAGCCATGTGTGGTTCCCGTGGGGCTTATGTGGCGCCCAAGGTGTTGTTATCGTGTATTGATCTGCCCTGTTAGTGCGGGGAAAACGCAGGGCACCCGGCCGCTCGCGCGACGTGCGAGCAGCCATCCGCGCGCCGCCGATCCACGCCGACGGGCTCGGGATGGTAGCGCGGGCCGGTTGGCCCCACAAGGAACCCGCGGCATCCCCACCGTTTGGGGGTCGCGGGCGATATGTTGCCCCAACGCCGCCCCCTCCGACGTCCCCGAGCCGCAATGCTTCACGCTGCCCTCTCCACGCTCCTTAGGAATTGCTGTTTTCGGCCCGCTGTCCTCCACGGCTACCGCGCCTCGTGCGAACACGAGCCCGCCCAATATGACGGCGCTGGGGCAAGACCAACGCGCGGAGTTCGACCGTCGCTTCAAGGAAGCGCGCGGCGATTGGGAGAAGTTGTGGGAGCTCCACCGCTTCACCGAAGCGCGCTCGATGCGCAACGAAGGGCGGCGTGTGCTGCGCGAGATCCTCGCGGTCGACGACGGGGATCCGCGCGCCAACGAACTGCTCGGCCACCTCCCGTTCGACGGGCGCTGGTTCAAGGACCAAAAGCAGCTCGACGCGTACATCCTCGTGCAAGATCGCGCGGAGGCGCTGGCGAAGGGCTACGTCGAGTACGAGGGTGGATGGGTTGCGCCCGAAGACATTCCCTACTTGCAGCGCGGTTTGGTGCGCGCCGCCGACCGTTCGTGGGTCACCCCCGAAGTGCTCGTAAAGATGCACGCGGGATGGGTGCGGCACGATCTTGAGTGGGTACCGCCCGAGGACGCGGTCCACATCGACGCCGGCCTCTACAAGTGCGGGGATGAGTGGCTCGAGCTTGACGCTGCGAACGCGTACCACGCACAGCTCGACCTGTGGTGGCGTCTTCCGGGCTCGATGTTCAACGTGTACTCGACGCTCGATCGCGCCGACGCGCTCAAGGTTCTCGAGGAGATTGAAACCACGGTCACTGACCTCCAACGTGTTTTTGGTGCGCGCCCGCTGTTGCCGCAACACGTGCTCGTCCTGCGCTCCGTCGAGCAGTACAACCAATTCACGGCGGGTGTGGACAAGCTGCGCGCGGCCATGGAGAGCCGCGGGTTGTCCTCCGTCCACGGTGCGTCCTTCGCCGATCTTTGGATCGACCTTAAGCAGCGCGAATACCTCGGGTGCGGGGTCACCTACTACGACGCGAGCTCCGAGGCCCAGCGCCGCTTCGGACGGTTGTTCGTGCGCCATGCGGCGGCGCTGTCGTTCATCGAAGGCATCGACAGTAGCCCCAAGACGCGGGCGGCGTTCAAGACGGCCCGCCGGTCGGTTTTCAACCTCGATGCCCATCAAAAGGAAAAGCGCATCCACCCGCTCATGCGTCGGGGTGCGGCGGCTTACGTGGAGCGCTACTTCATCGACCCTGCGTCGGGCACGGGTGTCGAGCCCGATTGGACGCGCCGCTGGTCCGTTTCCAACCTCGAGCGCCTCGGCGGCATCCCGTCCGTCGAGCGGATGGTCGAAATGAAGTTGCGCGTCGAGGATCCGAGCGGGGCGGGCAACCTGCTCAACGCCGCGGGGTTGTTCATGGCGTTCGTCCTGGACGGCGACGATCCACACGTGAAGGCAGCCCACGACGCGTGGAAGGTCGCCCTTAACGCGGGCGGCGACATGAAGGCGGCTGACACCGCGCTCTTTGCTGCCATGCGGGAACGGGAATCGGCGTTACGCGCCTTCGCAAAACGCTGAAACCGCGGAGAAAATCGCGGGTCCTAGTCCGGGTTATTCACCAGGTTTTCGAGCAGGCGAGCCCAAGTCGTCGCCTGGTGGTGCTTTGCGGCCCCGGGATCCGCAGTCGACCTTGAACAGGTCAACGAGGGACGCCCGTGGTCGCAAAGTGCCGCCAGAGGGCGAAAGACGGCCGAAGCCCGCCGGTTGGGCCGTCCGATCGCAAAGCTGGTGAATAACCCGGGCTAGGTTTGTGGTCCGCCGTTCCGCAACCCCTCGCGCTACCGTCAGGCGTGTCTTCGATTATCGTGATCTGGTACACCGTTGCCACGGGCTGCGCACCCTTAGCCAAACTCTCGCGATGATCCTCGCCACCCTCCTGTTCCTCACTTCCGGCGGAACTCCCGTCGCCGCTGGGGCCGTTGCGCCCCGTCAGGTTGAAGCTCCCGCGGCAACGCCGCCTGCTGCGGCGCAGGATGCTGGAGCCCAAGCTCCGCCTCCGGAAGCGCCGTCTTCTGAAATGCAGCGCGCGGCTCCCGTCGCGACGCTGGACTGGACCCATACGAAACTGCATCCCAAAGTCGCGACGGGGTACTTCGAACTGCCCGACATGGAAGCGACCCTTGCTTCCTACGACGCGGCGCCGCTCATGCGGCTCCTGTTCGATCCCGATCTCGTGCGGGCCGTGGAGAAGCTCGTCCCCGGGAGCGAAGGCATCGCGTTCGAGGTCGCGGACATCGAAGCGTTGTTCCTCGATAGCCTGTCGGAACCGTGGCCGCTCGCGCTCAGTCCGCTGGAGTTGCTCGACTCGGTCCGCACACTCTCCGTGTCCTACCGCCTCCCGCCGGCCCCCGCGCCCGGAGCGATCGTGGCGCCCGCACTCTTGGCCGAACGCCTGGGCCTGCAGATCGTCGTCGATTTCGCCACCAACGAGGTGGCGTCCGAGGTGGCTGTGAACCTCGCCAAGGAGTGGGTCGCGTCCCAGGGCGACAACTTGCCCGAGGACTTCGATCCGGCGGTGCCCTTCGCCGCGCCGATGCCCGAAGGTGCCCAGCTCTTGGGCCTGGGAGCGTGGATGGTCGTCGACGGCGGGCGGCTCGCCATCGGGGTGGGCAACGCCGACTTCGGGCATGCCCTGTTCGCCGCGCGCGCGAAAAGCGAAGGCTCGAGTTTCGCGGCTCGAGCCGAGGTCGCGGCCGCAGCGGAAGTGCTGGGTGAGCTCGAAGGCGAAACCATCTACCGCGGCTGGCAGATGGGGTCGGCTCCCCAGTTGCTGCTCGACTACGCGCCGTTGCTCGTCCCCCTCATGGACGATTCCGAGCCGATCCGCGCGTTGCTGGACAAACCGCAGAGTTGGATCCGCTATGTGCCAGGCCTCCTGTCGCCGCTGCTAGGCCCCACGGGTGTCGGTGCGTTCTCGACGACCCTTTCGTCCCGCGGCTTCACGCGGGTCTACGCGCTGACTCCGGCCGACGCGGCGCCCGCGTGGTACGGCAAGGGGCCTATCGATCGGGGCGTTTTTGCTTTTGTGCCCGAGAAGGTTCCCGCGCTTTGGACAGCCACCATCGACGGCGCAGCGATGGGTTCCGCGCTGCGCACGATGCTCGCGTCCCTGCCGGCGGACGGGTCCGCGACCCTTGCTGCGTTGGAACAGGAGCTCGCCATCGACCTTGGCGCCGATCTCTTCGGTCAACTCGGGCCGGACATGGCGCTCTTCGTCGCGCCCCTTGCGGGCATCGCGCCGCCCAATTTGCTGCTCTCCGTCCGCGTCGCCGACGAAGCCATGGTCGCCGATCGCCTCGGCCGTGTGCTTCAAGCGCTTGCCCGTGCGCACCCCGGCTCCCTCACGTCGACGGAGCGTCCCTACCGCCGCATGCCCTACTTCGAGTTGAGCGTGCTCGACATCGAAGTGGGGGATGACCCGGTGGAGCTCTTTGCGGCCATGGGCCTGGTATCGGGGCGACTCATCGTGGGGCTCGCCGTCGGACAGGCGGGGGTCGCGGTGAAGCGCGAGATGCGCCGCTTGGTGGACCGCGCGGAGGCAGCTACGAGCGGTGCTCCGGTGGAACCTGCATTCGATCCCGCTTCCCTTCGCATCGGACAGCTCGACAGCAGCGTTTGGATGCTGGACTGGCCCGGTGTCGTGGACAGCCTGTACGGCACCCTCAAGGCCCTCACGGGCTTAGCCGGCGGTTTTCTGCCGGAAGACCTTCCGATCGACCTCGCGGCGCTCCCCGAGGCCGATCTTTTTGTGCGCCACCTCGTACCCACCGTCGTCACGACCCAGCGGATCGGCAAGTTCGTCCGTCGGCACGCGCGGACGTCGTTCGGTCCGGAACTGCCGGTCGTGTTGTCGCTCGCGGCAGCGGGCGTCGATCGCGCCATGCAGACACCCGCGCCCGTCGACTCGATGGAGATCACGGGGGAGAGTTCTGACACGACGGGAAGCGACACGACCCAGCGTGCGCTGCTGCGTGTGCGCACCGGTATCAACGTGTGGTCGGCGTTCCACGACGGCGCGCACCCCGCGACGCTCACCCGGTTGACCGAACCCTCCGACATCCTTCCCACGGGGGTTTTCAACGGCGAGCCTTTGCCCACCGATGGCTGGGGCAATGCGCTGCACTACCTCCGCGCGGAGGGTTCGTACTCCCTGTGGTCCGCGGGCCCGAACGGGATCGACGAGAGTGGCCAAGGGGACGACGTCCGCCTGTGAGCTGCCCCCGGCGCCGCAGACTTTCGTGACCCCTCATTCGCAACCGGCGCACGCACGCTGGCGCCGTCGGCTGCGTCACGCGCGCCGGCGGATGGCGTCGGTGTTGATGCCGCACGTCGCCCCGCGCGTGCTCGGGTGGCTCGCGCGTACCTGGCGCATTGAAGTCCTCGACGAGCCCGTCGAGATCGCGTCGGGGCAAAGCGGATTGATCGCCATCTGGCACGGCCGCATGCTGCTTGCGCTCGCGCACTATGCACAGCGGGACTTCCGCGTGCTCGTGAGCCCCAGCGCCGACGGTTCGCTCGTGGCTCCGCTCCTTGTGCGTTTTGGATACGGCGTCGTGCGCGGGTCCAGCAGCCGCGGCGGAGCGCGCGCTCTGCGGCACTTGCTCGTGGACCTGCGCAAGGGCAAAACCGTGGTTCTGACGCCTGACGGTCCACGCGGTCCGCGCCACGCCATGAACCTGGGCCTCGCGTGGATGGGCAGCGCCACCGGCCTGCCGATTTTTCCCCTCGGCCTCGCCACCGACCGCGCGTGGCACCTCAGCAGTTGGGACTACTTCACGATTCCCCGTCCGTTCGCGCGGGTGGTGCTGAGCTTCGGCCCGACCCAGCACCTACCCCGCGGACTTTCCGAGGGGGAACTGGATGCTCGAACGGCGGCGGTGCGCGACATCCTGCTTGCGGCCGAGCGGCGCGGGTTTCGCCATCTGGGTGTGGCGGAGGATCTGTGATTCGTGTGGGTCCCGCCGGTTGGTCCTACGCCGATTGGGAGGGCCGAATCCATCCGCGCGGCGGCACGCGGGGACCCGACGACTTGGACCGGTTGCTCGACGTGTTTGCGTGTGTCGAGCTAAACGTCAGCTTCTACCGCGATCCCGATTCCAAGGCACAGGAGAGTTGGTTGCAGCGTCTCGCGCGGCATCCTGATGCGCGTCTGCCCGTGAAACTGCACCAGCGCTTCACCCACGAGTCCGCGCTCCTAGCCCGCGGTGAACTCGATCGCGCGATGGGTGCGTGGCGCGCGGGGCTGGCACCGCTGCTTGGATCTGCCCAGTGCGGGCCCGTGCTGGTGCAGTTCCCCTTTTCGTTCCAACCCAACGCGGCACGCGAGGAGTACCTCGTGCGCCTGCTCGATGCGCTCGTTGACCTGCGACCCGTAGTGGAGCTGCGCCGACGCGGTTGGTTCGAGCCCGAGCCGCGCGCCCGCCTTTTGGCCCACGGCGCGAGCTTGGCCGCGCTCGACATGCCCGAGCATCCCGACCACCCGGACCTTCAAACGGCGGCGGCGGGCCCCGTCGGATATGTCCGACTCCACGGCCGCAACCGGTCCGCGTGGTTCGATCGCAGTGCAGGGCGGGACCAGCGCTACAACCATTTGTACTCCCGGGCGGAACTCGCGCCGATCGCGCGGCTCGCGCGCGAAGTGTCGGCCCGCACCGCTGAAACCTACGTGATCGTCAACAACCACTTCGAAGGAAAAGCGGTGGCGAACGGTCTGGACCTGATGGTCCTGCTCGAACAACCCCCGGCATGCATCCCCGCCCGTTGGGCCGATGCGTTTGTGCATCTTCGTCGCGCGGCTCCCCTCCACGGGCAGCAGGGTCTGTTCTGATGGATGCGCTCGGTGGCACGGGTTCCGCCCGCGACGTGCGCATCGTCCATCCCCACGATCCGCGACGTGTGCTGCGCGCGCGCATGACTGTCCCCCGAACCGATGGGAACGCGCATCCGTCGCCGCCCGCGGTTCTCGTGATTCCCGGTTACCTCTCCGGCAAGGACCGGCTTTTCCACCCGGTCCTTGAGAGCCGCCTCGTTGCCGCGGGCTTTGCCGTTTGCAGCGCGGACCTTTCGGGGAGCGGGTACGGCGATCGCGGCGAACTGACGGAGCTCGAGCTGTTTGCGCAGAACACCTACACGTGGGAGCTCGAGGACGCGGCGCGACTCCTTGAGTTTCTGCGCAGCGAACCGGGGGTGGATCCGGACCGCATCGGATTGATGGGGCACAGCCGCGGCGCCGCCATCGCCCTCGTGACCGCGATCGAGGATCGGGAGCGGAGCGGGTCGCAGCTCGACTCCCCGCGAAGCGTCGGCGCGCTCGTCCTGTGGGCCGCACCCGCCCACGTCGGGCGCTACCGCCCCGAGCGACTCGCCCTGTGGCGCAAGGAAGGGCGCTTGCCCGTCGAGCTCCCCGATGGACGAACGGTTTACCTCGAGCGCGACCTCCTCGACGACTTCGAACCACTCCCACCGCGCTTTCACCTGCTCCACCGCGCTCCCCACTGCGCCGTGCCCACGTTGCTCGTGCGCGGGAGCCGCGACCGGGCGGTGGGGGTCGAGGAAACCGCGGACCTCGCCGCGGCGCTGCCCGACTCCACGGTGCTCGACGTGGCGGGCGCGGGGCACAACTTCGGTGCACGCGAAGGCGAAAACAACCCCCCGGACCCGCGCCTTGAGCAGGCGCTTCGCGGCACGCTGGCTTGGTTCGAGCGCTGCCTGGTGCCGTGACGATCCTGCGACGCCGGACCTTGCGAGCGAGCGCGCCACGGGGTAGAAACGCAACATGCCTGTAAGCCAGCGCCCCCTAACGTCGCTCCTCAGCCGCGGGATTGCACTCTGCGCTGTCCTCGCGTTCGCGGCATCGACTCCGGTCTTTGCGCAGGGCGGATACCGGACAGAGACTTTCGAGGGTCTCGGCCTCGAGATGCCGGTGCCGCGCAACTACAAGGCCGTGCCCGTGGAGCCGACGGAGCGCTGGATCGCCCTGCGCTGGATCGACGAAAAAACGTCGGCGCGTGAGCGGGCAAAGCGCACCGGTGTCGGCGCGGGCTTCCTGCCGGAGCTGCTGATCGTTTGGATCGACCGACCGCTCGCGATCACGGGTGACGCGCTGTCCCCGCCCGTGCCCGAGGCGGATGGAGAGGAGGGCGGCGCCCGCCGTCAAGACGGGGAAGGCGAGGATGACCCCGCAGAGGACGGCGACGACCTTGATGGGCCGCTTGAAGGGAAGAAGAAGACGCCTCCAATCATCGACTTTCCGTCGTACCTCGACCAGCAATGGCGTCAACGCGATCGGCCGCTTTTCAGTCTTGCGAACGCAGAGGACCAGCGCGAGCGCAACGGCAACTCGGTTACTTACTACACGGTGGTTTCGGAAAGCGGGCAGCCCGGCGGTTTTGCCGCGGTGTTCGAGAATGGCGGGCGGTCGATCGTGCTTTTTGGTCGCTGCGCTGAGGACGATCGCCGTATTCAAGAGGGCATTTGGCGCGAGATGGCGAACAAGCTGAAGCTGTCCGAAACCGCCGCAGTCGACGTCGTCAAGTGGGAGCGCTTCTACGCGGGACGACCCGAGTTCATCGATGCCCCATACCGTCTCGAAGTGCGCTCGAAACTCGTGCGCGGATGGGAAGCGGAAGACACGCCGAACTACATCTTCGTGTTCAGCACGCGCGACGAACCGCTGCGCCGCCGCCTCAAGCGCGACCTCGAAGCCATGCGCCTCGAGTACGAGCGGCTGTTCCCGGCCGCACGCGCCGTGACGGCCGTCTCGACCGTGCGAATTTGCCGCGACGAAGCGGAATATCGCCAGTACGGCGGTCCCCCGGGCTCCGGTGGCTACTGGAACTGGAAAGCGAAGGAGCTTGTCTTCTTCGACTACGCCGACGACAAGCACGAACGCGGATCGGGAAAAGCCGACGCGCTGATCGTGCTTTACCACGAGGCCTTCCACCAGTACATCTACTACTCGGTGGGCGAAGTGTCGCCGCACTCCTGGTACAATGAAGGCACGGGCGACTTCTTCTCCGGCGCGCAGGTGACGGGCAACAAGGTTGCGCGCATCGGCGTCAACCCGTGGCGCGTAGCGCTCATCAAGAGCGTAGTCGCACAGGGCCGACACATCCCGTTCAAGGATATCTTCAAGTTCGAGCAGCCCGAGTTCTACAACCCGGGCCGCGTCGGAATCTGCTACGCGCAAGCGTGGTCGATGATCTATTTCCTGCGCACCGCCAAGGATGTGGCACGCGAGCCCACCTGGGCGAAGATCCTGCCGGTGTACTTCGACACGCTCAAGGAGGAGTACGCACTGGCGATGTCCGAGCGCACGAGCGCAGAGCCGCTCACGGACACGGAGCGTTATTTAGTCGAGCGCCGCGCACGCGAAAAGGCCCTCGAAGCCGCGCTCGCGGACGTCGATGTCCAGGCGCTCGAGAACGCGTGGCGCGCGTTCGTTCCGACGCTCAAAGACAGCTAGCCCGGGCTAGCCCGAGTTATTCCCCAGCCTTGCGATCGGACGGCCCAACCGGCGGCCTTCGGCCGTCTTTCGCCCTCGGGCGGCACTTTGCGACCACGGGCGTCCCTCGTTGACCTGTTCAAGGTCGACTGTGGACCCCGCGGCCGCAAAGCACCACCAGGCGACGACTTAGGCTCGTCAGCTCGAAAACCTGATGAATAGCCCGAGTTGGCAGCCTGCGAGGGTCGCCGCGCGGCGCGCTCCTACGGACCCGCGGCGATCAACTGCGCGTAGATCGCTGCGAGCCGCAGCCGGTACGACGCCAAGTCGAGCAGGGTCGACGCCTCGCCGCGCTCAAGTTCGATGACCGCGTCCCGCGCTGCGACGAACGGTGCGAGGACCCGAGCGAGGTCCGCGGCATCGCCGGTTCGGAACACGCGGCCGCGGGTCCCGATGCGTTCCTGGGGCGCGCCGCGGTCGGGCACAACGACGGCAAGACCGAGCGCGAGCGCTTCGTCGGTTGTGAGTCCATAGGTCTCGAGGAAAAGCGAAGGAAACACGGCGACGTCCGCGTCCGCGACGCGTGCCGCGAGCTCCGCGGGCTCGAAGGGCCCCGCGATCACAAGCGGAACAGCGAGTTCCCGCGCGCGCGCCGCGCAGCGCTCTGCATACCCCGTATCGAGGATGCCGCCGTGGTGTGCGAGTTCCACCGCGCCACGGCCGAGCAGCCCTGCCGCTTCGATCAGAACATGCAGCCCCTTGCCGGGCACGAGTCCACCCCAAGTTGCAATGTGGAGCGGCCCACTGGCCGCACGGGCTGCACTGGGAACACTGGGAACACTGGAAACACTGGCCGCACGCGCGCGTGGTGCGGTCGGCGGGGCCGTCGCGGCGCTCGGGAATCCCACACATTCGACTGCGGGATCGGGCGCGCGGTCGCGGCGCCGTGCGGCCAGCAGAGGCACCGCCGCGAGGTATTCCACAAGCGCGTTCGACGGTGCAAGGATCCTGCCGGCGCGGCGAAACTCCGATTCGAACGCCGCCGTGCGGGCGGTAAACATGGGCGCGAGCGCCCCCGCAGCCATACCGCTCGCCTGTGACAGGCACACGACGCAGGTGTCGGCGCCGACGTCGGGTGCGCATAGGTCGCGCTGATCCCGCAGCCGGAAGTGCAGTGGGCAAAAGCCGTAGAGGTCGTGCAGGGTAACCACGGTCGGGATGCCGAGCGCGGCGGCCACCGCGACCGGCCCGGGCCCAGTCGCTCCGAAATGGTGCACGTGGACGATGTCGGGCCGCAGGGTGCGGAGCGTGTCGCCGAAGGCTTCGAGCGCCGCGGACCGCCCGCCGTGTTGGGCGCGGGTCCATTCGGTTTCCGACGGCAGGCGCAGGACGTCGAGCTCTGTGTGGCGCTGCCAGCCCACGGCGCGTCCCTCGGTCGTCCCGCAGACGACGTGCACCCGCCCACCGGCCGATTGCTGGTCGCCGGCGAGCGCCTCGACGTGGTTCTCGATTCCCCCGCGGGTCTGCGGTGGGAATGTGTGCAGGAGGTGCACGACGTGGACCATCGCCGCCATCCTACGGTGATCGGCGTGTCGATGTCCGCGGCATCCCGCGCCGCCAAAGCCCCACATCCCGCGCTCCCTCGCCGCCATGGACCTGTCCGAACGCCGTGAACCTGAGGTGGATCCGGCCGCGCTTTCCGCGCTGGAGCTGCGCGTCGGCACCGTGCGGTCGGCCGAGCTCAACCCCCGTGCTCGCGTGCCCGCCTACGTCCTCGAGATCGATTTTGGAGCCGTCATCGGCCGGCGCAGGAGTTCGGCTCAGCTCACTCACAACTACACGGCCAGCGAACTCGTGGGGCGCCAGGTCGTCGCCGCCATGAACCTGGGGTCGCGCCGTGTTGCCGGCGTGACGAGCGAGGTCCTCGTCCTCGGCGCCCTCGACCCGGGTACCGGCACTATCCTCCTCGCGCCCACGGCGCCCGTCGCGGACGGTGCGCGCATTGCCTGAATCC
>JBBRWC010000028.1:0-35644 GCA_038246255.1 Planctomycetota bacterium | reverse complement strand
GGCCTGGAGGCCCGCGCTCCCAGGAGCGCGGGCCTCCAGGCCCGCCTTGGAGCGAGGGTGGCCGACGGCGGGGACCGTTAGCTCGCCAGCGCCGCGTCGATCGCCTTGCGCAGCTCGGGATCGTTCGGACCCGTGCGGCTGTCGAAGAACGCGATCACACGGCCATCTTTCCCGATGAGGTACTTGCCGAAGTTCCAGCCGGGCAGGGATCCGGTCGCGGCGCCCAGGTGCGTGTAGAGCGGCGATTGGCCCTCGCCGGTCTTCGTTTGCAGCTTGGTGAACATCGGGAACGTCACCCCGTAGCTGGTGCTGCAAAACGTGGCGATCTCCTCCGCGGAGCCGGGCTCTTGCCCGCCAAAATCGTTGCTCGGGAAAGCGAGGACGACGAAGCCGCGGGGCTGCAACTCGGAATGCAGCTTCTGCAGGCCCTCGTATTGGGGTGTGAGTCCGCACTTGCTCGCCACGTTCACGACGAGGGCGACATTGCCGCGGTACTGGGCGAGCGGCGCGGGTTCGCCGGCGAGCGTGCGGGTCTCAAAGTCGTAGAAGGAGCTCATCTGGGCCTCTGCGGTGGTGGGGACTTCACGGGCGGAAAAGAGGCCACAGCTTGAAAGCACGGCAGCGGTGGCGGCGCTGGCAAGGATGCGCAGACGGCGCAAAAGGGGTCGTTTCATGGGGCGGGGTGCTCGGTCGGAGGGGGGCGGCGGGTTGCGCGGTCCAAGAGGTCGCGCACCCGCTGGAGTCCGCGCCGTGCGTGGGTTTTGACGGTGCCAAGAGGCATGTCGAGGCGCGCGGCGATTTCGACGTGCGTGAGACCTTCGGAGAGGTTGAGTTCGAGCACTTCGCGCTGCTCTGGCCGTAGCTCGGCGAGCGCGCGTCGGGCGACCTCGGCTTCGTCGCTTTCGGCGATGCGCTCGTCGAAGGGCACTTCGGAGCTTGCGACGAAATCGTTTATTTCTTCGGTGACACCGCGCCGCACGGCCCGCCGGCGTCTGTCGATGGCGCGGCGCCGCGCGATCATCGTCACGAACGCCGCTTCCGATGCGACGGCGGGATCGAACCGCGCCGCGCTCTTCCAAAGGTCGATGAAGATTTCCTGGGCAGCGTCCTCGGCGTCGGCCGGCGTCAGCGCCATGCGGCGCGCGATCGCCCAAACGAGGGGTCCGTAGACCTCGAGGCACTCCCCGACGGCGGATTGGTCCCCGGCCGCGACCCGCGGCAGGATGGGGCTGTCGTGCGCAGGAGGCACGACTGCCCGCGGGCCGCGCGCGGCATATCCGACCTCGGCACGAACCGGGTGGTGGGGTTGGGGGAGTGCGGCGGGGTCCACGTGCAAAGGGGCGGCTTCGATAGAGCCGTGGGTGTCACGGACGTGGAGCGTACCCGCGGGGCGGGCCGCGGCGATCGGGCAGGATTCGGCGAACACTGCGAGCATCCGGTCCTGCGTCCACTTGTCGAGAAAAAAGAATCCTGGCTCTTATTTGGCACCCGGCGCCATCGCAGCGCCGATCCGGGTGCTCGATCCCTGCAAATCCCGGTCCGGTCCCGGCGCACAGAAACCCGGCAAACACCGTTCAGCCGCTTGCAAGCAGCAGTAAATGCTCGCGGTTGCTGACGACGACGCCTCCTGCGCGCTCGAGCGTCACGGCAAAGGCCGTTGCCTCGCGGATCCCAAGTTTGGCGTCGATGGGAACCACGAGGGCCCCCTCGGGGTTGCGGACGTCGAACACACCGCCGTCCACGGGCATCGCGGCGTCGCGTGTCCCGTCGAAGATCCACAGTTGGTACTGCTCTTCATCCGCGCGGTTTGTGGGCAGGCCTCGGAAGGTCATGTAACCCTCCTGTCGCGACGGGCTCCACACGACGTCGCCGCGAACGACCGCCGCAGCGACGAGGGGGTCGTCGGTGGTGGCCCAGTCCCAGCGGACGAGGTCGGTTGCTTCGTTGACGAGCCGTTCGCGTAGGATCGATGGGTCCACCGCGTCCAGGAGCCGCCGCAGGGTGTCGATCTCGGCCAGCAACTCGTCCTCGCGCTCGAGAACGGCTAAACGCCGGTCAGCCGCCGCACCTTCGAAGGAGGCGGTCAGCTCGGATTCCCGCGCGGCGAGGCGGTTTGCGGCCGCCGTGGCCGCCGCGGTGAGTGTTTGCGTTTGCAATCGCTCAAGCCGTGCAAGTTCGGCGCGCAGAAAGTCCTGCTCGGCGCGCGCCGACGCGCGGTTTTGGGCCAGTTCGTCCGCCGCGGCGGCGACCCGCTGCTCGAGCTCCACTCGCTGCGCCGCAAGACCCTCGTCCGTAGCCCCCCGCAGTCTGCGCAGTTCGAGGTCCGTCGCGACTCCCCAGATCAAAAGCCCCGCCGCGGCGAGCCAACCGGCGGCGGCCAGCCACGGTGCGCGGCTCCGCGTCGGCAGGGTCTGTCGCGCCTCGTCCTGTTCGGTCGGGCCGTCCGCGAACGCTCCTTCCGCGCCGGCGATTCGCCGCACACCTTCGGCTCGGATGCGCTCGGCCAGCGCCCCGGGTAGCCGCGGCGCCGACGGCGGCAAAAGAGCAAGGTCGAGGCCCGCCGCGGCCCGCGTGAGGCCGTCGAAATCGGTCGGAATCGCCCCGCGCCGAGCCACAAGGTGCTCAAGCTCTAACGCGTCGCTGGCTTCCAGCGAACCCAGGGCCGCGTCGGCGAGCAAGTCGTCGAGGCGTTGCGATTGATGAGGATCGAGGCCTGTCACAGGAGAGTCTGTCCGCTCCACACGGGGGGAGTCTTTCGATGACGCAGGAACGGACTGCGATCGGGCGGAATGGTCCCACGCGCACCCGCCGGGTGCAACGCCCCGGCGCCGCCGGGCCGCGTTTGATGGGACCGCCGGGTCGGGTGGCTGGAGGCGGCGGGCAGGCCGAGGGTGGGCATGGATGGGACGGTAGCGATCGGGGGCCGGCGCCGGGATGGCACGTCGCTTGCGCGACCCCCGGTAGCGAGTCGGCGGACGGCCGCCCGGGGAGCGGACCCGCTCGCAAACCCTTCGCGGCATTCGCCTCTGCGGATTCGGCCTGGGGGCTTGGGGCGGACTCCGTGGGCTTCGGCAGGGCTCCGTGGGCTTCGGCAGGGCAGGGCACCCCGAATCTCGCGGATTGACGGGCCCTGCGGCGCTCCCGACCATGCGACCGCTCCGCCGTCGGAACCTCTCCCTATGAATGCGCAAAGCGGTCCGTCCGAGGGGGAAATCCCGTCGCAGGTTGTTTACTCGATCGGGGAGATTGCGGAGCGCACGGGCATCACGACGGACACGTTGCGGCTGTGGGAGCGCCGCTACGGGCGTCCCGTGCCGGTGAGGCTCGCGTCCGGCCACCGACGTTTCACACAGGAGCAGTTGGATTGGCTGCGCCGGGTTGCCGAAGGTTTGGCGCTTGGACTGCGCGCGGGCCAGGTTGTCTCCGCACCCGCGGACGAGCTCGACCGGCTGCTGATCGCCATGCGGCCGCCCAAGCGCGAATCCCCCCGCATCCAAGCGCTCCTGCGCTGCGTAAGCAGCTTCGACGACGAGGGCCTGCGTGGCAGTTTGCTCGCGGACTGGCGCGAGCGCGGGCCCGAAGCTTTTCTCCAGGAAGTTGCTGGGCCGCTCCTGGACGAAATCGGCGCGGCATGGTCCGACGGCCGCATCGACGTTCGACACGAACATGTGGCGTCGGAGGTCATTACTGACGTCCTACGTGCGCTGCGCGGAGGATTGCCGCGCTCCGACGACGGCCCTTTGGTGCTCTTGGCGACGTTGCGACACGAGCAGCACGGCCTCGGGCTACTCATGGGCGCTCTCTCCGCAAGCCTCGCAGGAGCGCGCGCGCGCATACTCGGCGTGGACACACCCAACGACGAAATCACACACGCCGCGCGCGAAATCGGCGCGGAAGCCGTGGCGATCAGTGTTTCGTTGGCGAGCGGGGGAGTGGAGACCGACCGCGTGCTCGCCGATTTGCGCCGTTCGCTGCCCGCGGGCGTGGCGCTGGTGGTCGGAGGCCGGGGTGCGCGCGGATCGCGCCGCAAGCTGCGCGGAATCCACTATGTCGAGAGCTTCGACGACTTTGGGCGTTGGCTCAAAGAACACGCCCGCGAGCGAGCATCGAAGGCGGATCTCGATCACACAGGCGACCGTCAATGAGCCTGCGTGAAGCCGTCGACGTCGTCGTGGTGGGAGCGGGGCTCGCGGGCCTCGCGGCGGCCGGGGATCTCGCGCGGTCGGGTCTGCACGTCGCGCTGCTCGAGGCCGCCCCACGGCCCGGCGGGCGCATGGCGACCGATCGGGTGGAGGGATTCCTGCTGGACCGCGGCTTCCAAGTCCTGAACGACGCGTATCCCGCGCTCTGCGCGCGTGTGGACCTCGCGGCGCTCGGTTGCCGTGCGTTCGAGCCGGGCGCGCGTGTGCGTTGGCAGGGCAGCATGCACGCGGTCAGCGATCCGCTGCGCCATCCGCGCGGTTTGGTGAGTTCCCTGCGCGCGCCGTTCGTCGCGTTCTCCGACATGCTGCCGCTCCTCGCGATGCGTCGCCAACTCAATCGCGTCGCCGCGGACCCTGTGCAGGACACGCCCCAAACGACGGCGCCGCATTTCAAGGCGCCTCAAACGACGGCGCAGTGGCTCGCGCAGCTCGGTTTTTCGCGCGACCTCGTCCAAGCGCTTTTCCGGCCGTTGCTCGCGGGGATCCTCCTCGATCCTGCGTTGGAGGCGTCGAGCCGCCGCGCCGCGTTTGCGCTCGGCTGGTTTGCGAAGGGCGCCGCCATATTGCCCGCGGAGGGCATGGGCGCGGTGCCCGCTGCGTTGGCGGCGGCGTTGCCAGCGGGTGTGCTCCAACTGAGTTGCCCCGTCGAAAGCGTGCAGCCCGGCAAGGTCGTGCTGCGCGACGGACGCGCGATCATGGCCCGAGCGGTAGTGGTCGCGACGGACGCGCAAACCGCAGCGGAATGGGTGCCAGGGCTTCCTGTTGTGCGCTGGCGCGGTGTGATCCACATGGCGTTCGACGCGCCGCGCTCGCCCGTGCGCGGCGGTTGGTTGGTGCTCGACGGCGATGGCGCGGGCCCGGTCAATGACCTGTGTGTTCCGAGCGAAGTCCAACCTGGTTATGCACCGCCAGGACGGGCGCTCGTCAGCGCCACCGTTTTGGATTCCCGCGGCGCAAAGGGGTCCGAGCTTGAAGCTGCCGTGCGCGCGCAGTTGCGCACATGGTTCGGGGGCGAGGTGGATACGTGGCGGACCCTGCGCGCCCTCGCCATCGAGCGGGCCCTCGTGGAGCAGCTACCGGGCAACTGCCCCGTGGGTGAGCCCGCGCTGCGCGCCTCCAAAGGCCTGTATCTTGCTGGCGATTATCTCGGGCTCGTTTCGAGTCAGACGGCGCTGGCATCCGGGGCCGCGGTGAGCCAACTGGTCCGCAGCGACCTTGAGGCGCCGACGCCGAACGCTTGAACGATCCGGACGACATCTTCGGGTTCTCCGGGCCCGTGGGCGCCTCCGGCCGCTCCGGCGCCAAACGCGCATGCAACGGCATCGCCGCGCTCGGCCTCTGCGGATTCTGCACGGGGTTTTGCTCCCGATTGAAAATAGCGCACGAGCGGAACATCGATGGCACATTCGGGCGCTCCGGTGCCGCCCAGCGCCGCCCAGCGCCGCCGCGCTTGACCGCGCTCAACCCTCGGGACGCTCCGTGCTTGAACCTGAGCCCCGGCGGGGCGACAAAGACGGAATGCATCCCCCGCCGGTAACCCAGCGCGCACGGCCCCACGGTCGTTGGGGCTTGGGTCAGCGTGTGTGCGAGCCGGAGCGCATGGACGATCCGGCGATCGATCCCCAGGTCCACCGGGATGCGCTGCGCGGACTCGCGCGCCTCAACCGCGCGGCCGGAGTGACGTCGCGGCTGCTCTCGCCGCTCTTGAGCCTCGCGCGTGAACGCGGCACGCGCACGTTGCGAGTGATGGACGCAGCGTCCGGGGGTGGCGACAACGCGTTGGCGCTCGTGCGCGCAGCCCGGCGCCATGGGATAGCGCTCGACGTGGTGGGCATCGACAGCAGTTCGATCGCCGTCGAACTCGCCCGCGAGCGCGCGCGGAACGAAATCGATGGGGGGCGTGCGACGTTCGAGGTGGGTGACCTGCTCGGTGCCCCATGGCCGCGCGGATTCGACGCCGTGGTCAGTACGCTGTTCCTGCACCACCTCGACGATGGACGGGTTCGTGCGTTTTTGTCGCGCTGCGCGGAATCCGGTGCCGCGCGGGTCGTGATCCATGATCTTGAGCGCTCCGCCCGCGGACTCCATCTCGCGCGCTGGGTTCCGCGCGTACTCACGCGTTCATCCGTCGTGCACTTCGACGCGGTGTGTTCGGTGCGCGCGGCGTTGACGGCGCCAGAGTTGATGGACGCAGCCCGCGACGCGGGAATCGCGAACGCGCGTGTTGTGCGCCGTTTTCCCGCACGCATCGAGCTGCATGGGAGCGCGCGATGAGCGGCGACCCGTGGGATTTCGACGTGCTGGTGGTCGGAGCGGGGCCCGCGGGCGCGCTCGCGGCGCGTGACATCGCTCGCTTGGGGTCAAGCGTGCTGCTCGTCGACCGTCGCGTGTTTCCACGCTCGAAGGTGTGTGGCGCATGTTTCCACCCGCGCGCGTTAGACGAGTTGCACGCCGCGGGCCTGGGACATCTGGTCGCGAGCATCGGCGGTCGCAACCTCGAGGTGGCATCGATCCGCGCGCGGGGGCGGGAGCTGCGTGTGGCGCTGGAGCGCCCCGGCGCCGTGCTTTCGCGCAGCGCCTTCGACATGGCGCTCGTTGCGACTGCGCTCGAGGCGGGGGCGCACGGGATGTTCGGCGCTGCTGCGACCCTCGCTGCGTGCGAAGCGGGCGCGGTCGCGCGGCACCTGCGCATCGGCGAACTCGACGTGCGCGCGTCGATTGTTGTCGCGGCGGACGGTTTGGGCGGAGCGCTGCTCGCACGCACCAAGGAACTCGAGCTTCCCCCGCGGCGCGGCGCGCGCATCGGCATCGGTGCGCTCCTTCCCGCGGATGCGTGCGACGTGCCCGTCGGCGAAGTGCGCCTCGCGGTGGCGGCGGAGGGTTACGCGGGTGCTGCGCGGCTCGAGGACGGCAGTATCGATGTCGCCGCCGCGGTCGATGCGCACGCGTTGACGCGTTTTGGAGCTCCGGCCTTGATCGCACGGATCGTTCGCGCGGCGGGTGGTCCCGCATATGCGCGCCTGGAGGACGCAATCTGGCGCGGCACGGTGCCGCTTGCGCGCAAACGCGGCCCTGCGGCTGCGTGGCGTGTATTTGCGATCGGCGATGCGGCCGGTTACGTCGAGCCGTTCAGCGGCGAAGGCATCGCGTGGGCTCTGCGCGGCGCGCGCGCGCTCGCGCCGATTGCACATGCGGCGGTGGGTCGCTATTCGCCGGATGTGCGCGAACTTTGGCAGTGCGAACGCGCGCGCCACTTGGATGCGCGCCAGCGCGCGTGCGCGCGCATCGCGGCGCTCGTGCGTTCGCCGCTGGCGGTTTCAATCCTGGCGCAGGCCGCGCGCGCGGCACCGCGGCTGGCCACGCGGGGTGTGGGGCGCGCGTGGGGCGCCGCGCGTGCGACGGGTGTGCCCGCGGGAGCGCGCGCGTGAACCGCGCGCGCATCGAAGGCCTTGGCACGGCGTTGCCCGCGGGTTCGATCGACGCGGCGACAACCGCGCGGCTTTTGCCGGCGCTGCTCGGATTGGACGCACGCGAAAGCCGCGGTTTCGCGGCGCTTGTCGAGCGGTCCGGCGTGGAGTCGCGGCGATCGGTTTTGATGGGGCCCGGCGGTGATGTGGCGCTTTTTGGAGCGGATGCCCCGCCGCCCACCACCGCGGTGCGCATGGTGGCGTGGCGCGAGTTTGCACCTCCGCTCGCGTGTCAAGCCGCATCCGCCGCGCTCGACGATGCACAGTGGCGCGCGCAGGACGTCACCGATGTGGTGCTGGTTTCGTGTACGGGTTTTGCGGCGCCGGGCATCGATCTTTATCTCATCGAACACCTCGGGCTCGCGCCGACGGTCGCGCGCACGCACGTTGGGTTCATGGGCTGCCACGGTGCGATCAACGGCCTGCGCGCGGCGCGTGGGCTCGCGGCGGCTAACCCGAACGCGCGGGTGCTGCTGATCGCCGTCGAACTGTGCAGCCTGCACCTGGGCCGTGGCGAGCGACCGGGTCAGGTGGTGGCGAGCGCGTTGTTTTCTGACGGCGCGGCCGCGCTCGCGATCCGTGGGGCGGCGGGTGATGGCGAGCGCGGTTTCGCCGACATCGTCGCGACGGGATCTATGCACCTGCCGGACAGTGCGGACCTGATGGGTTGGGACGTGGGTGACCACGGTTTTGAGATGACCCTGTCGCCCGAGGTTCCGGCGCGCATCGAGAAGCACCTGCGGCCCTGGCTTGAGGCTTGGCTCGCGTCGGAGCAACTCGACCTGGCGGACATCCGCGGATTTGCGGTCCATCCGGGGGGTGTGCGCATCCTCGATGCCGTCGAGCGCGGGCTTGGCCTCGCTCCAGCGGACCTCAAGCACTCCCGCGAGCTGCTGCGGAATCTCGGCAACCTTTCGTCTCCGACGGTGCTCTTCCTCACCGAGGCGCTGCGTCGGGCGGGCACCGCTCCGCCCTACCTGCTGCTCGCGTTTGGGCCCGGGCTCTTTGCCGAGGCGGCACTCCTGCGCTGACGGCGGGAGCGCGCGCGGCAGGCTCGAGAGCCACCCTGGAGAGGCACCCTGGAGAGGCACCCTGGAGAGGCACGGTCGAGAAAAGGAGTGCGGAAGGGGGGACTCGAACCCCCACGGGTTGCCCCACGGGAACCTAAATCCCGCGCGTCTGCCGGTTTCGCCACTTCCGCGGATGCATCCAGGTCGCTTCCGAGCGAACATTCCTTCGCTTGGACGCGCCTCCAATCTACGCGGAATCCGATCCCGTCGCGCCGCGCGGGCGGGATCTCCTGTTCGCGGCCGCGCTTTTTGTGGCACCCGCCGCGGTGGGTGCGGTCGTGGGCGCGCTCCTTGGGCCGCTGTGGGAGCTCGTGGCAACGGTGAATCCGATCGCGGAGATCGGCGCCGTCGGGGCGGTTGCGCTGCTCGCCGGGACCTGGTTGTTCCGCGCGCGGTTGCATTTGCCCCTGTGGCGGCGGGCTGCGAGCCGCGCTCTGCTCGCGCTCATTTTCGGCGCGCTCGCGTGGGCGCTGCTCGCGGCGGGTGGCGCCAGCCCGATCGCCACCGGGGAGCACTCCTGGCTGCTCGCAATCGCTGCGCTTTTTTGCGTGGGAGCGGGTGAAGCCGCGGGTTTGGCGGCCGTCGCCGCGCCCTGGTCGCTCGAGCGCGCTCCCCTGCGCACGGCCTGGCGTTGGACCGGCACCCTGGCGGGCGTCGCACTGGGCCTCGCGCTCTGGCTGGGTCCCGCGGGCGCCGCATGGGGCGGCGCAGGCATCGCGCTCATCCTCACGGCCACGGCCGTGGCGCTGGTCCTGCCGCGCGTGCGCCCCGAAGGCCCCGCGCAACTCGCTCCTTGCCCCCGCTGCGGCGCGAAGAACCACTTTCCCCAAGGCCGCAGCCCCTGCAGCGCATGCGGCCTACTCGTCAACTGGCCCGGCAGCGGCCCGCTCCTCTCAAACGCCCCAAACAGCACATCGGGCCGCTCCTGACGGGGCCGTGCGGCCGGCCGTGGGGCGGCAGAGCGCGTGGATGGCGCACCCAAGGGTGGGCTGGAGGCTCGGCTCTTTTTTTTTGGAAGCGGGCGGTAACGCAGCCGCGCG
Source organism: Planctomycetota bacterium (assembly GCA_038246255.1). Classification (GTDB taxonomy): domain Bacteria; phylum Planctomycetota; class UBA1135; order UBA1135; genus RI-242. The sequence goes on along the minus strand of JBBRWC010000028.1, from coordinate 25,865 downwards.
CGCCCCCATGGGTAGGGGAGCGCCGCCGCGGGGTGCCGACGCCCGGCTCCCCCAGCTCCGTCTGCCCGCGCGGGGAGAACCGTGCGCCAGTCCTTCCAACTGCCAAAACCCATGAAGCACCGCGCCGCACGCCTCTCCGCGACCCTTATCTTCGCGCTCGGAACCCACACGCTCGCGCAGGACACGCCCGCCGCCGGCGCGCCGGTCCCTCAATCCGGGCCAACCCTGCCCGCGACGCCGCTGCGCATCACACCGCCGAGCGGAGCGCCGATGCAGACGATTCTGTACGAGGCGGAGCTTCTGGCGCGGGACCTGGGCCCGGCGCGACGTGCACAGCTCAGGCAAGCGCTCGACCGGCGCATGATCGCCATGGACGCGGACGGGCTGGTGCACGTCGAGATCGTTGGGCCCATTGGCGCCGAACCGGTCACCGCGGAGCGGATGGCCGAAAGCGGCGCCCGACTGCAGGGTACGTGGCGCCATCGCGCGGATGTTTTCGCGCCCGTTGAACGCCTGTCCGAGCTCGCGTTGCGGCTCCCGGAGGGTCACTTCATGTCGCGCGCCCACGTGGCCTCACCCGACCAGACCGGCGGTGAAGGAGCGACGGTGATCGGATCCGACACCTACGTAGCCCAGGGCGCCGATGGTTCGGGCCGCACCGTTGGGATCATCGACAGCGGCTTCTTGTCATTGGCCAGCTCGCAAACTTCGGGCGACGCACCCGCCGGCTACTACGCGCACTACTACTCTGGACTATCGTTCTTCGGTTCCAACATCCACGGCACGGCGTGCACCGAGGCGTTGTTCGATCACGCACCGGGTGCGACGTATTGGCTCTTTCGCATATCGGGAATCACGCAGTTGGGCCAGGCCGTGGAGGACGCTATCGCCAATGGAGTGAACGTCATCTCCCACTCCATGAGCAACTACAACCAGGGCTGGGCCGACAACAGCGGTGACGCCTGCGCCATCGCCAACGAGGCGGCGGATGCGGGGATCCTATTTTTCACATCCGCCGGAAATCGCGCGCTGCAGCACTGGCGGGGACCGTTCAGCGGCGACGCCAACAACTGGCACCGCTGGTCGGGTACGGACATCACCAACACCATTCCCATCTCGCCGGGAGCCAGTGGATCCTTCTACCTGCAGTGGGACACCTCGGCCGGCGCCGCGAACTACGACCTTTATCTGTACAACTCCCAAGGCACAATCGTGCTTGCCAGCAGCACCAACTCCGGTCAAAACTTCGAAGAGTTCTCCTACACGAACAACAGCTCCAGCACTACTGCGTTTGTCCAATTCGCGGTGCAGCGGGTTTCCGGGGCCAGCACCTCGTTGCAGGTCTTCATGCACGGGAGCAACCTCTCGGACACATTCGAGTATCACATGAGCGAAGGCTCGATTACTTCGCCGAGCAACTCGACCCGTGCAAACGTGATCTCGGTCGGCGCGGTGCCGTGGGACGAATACGCTGTGGGCAACGGAGCCACCGGCCTGGTGACGGAATACAGTAGCCGCGGCCCGTCCAATGGAGGTTTGATTCGGCCGCGCCTCATCGGCCCCACCAACACCGGAACCCACGTTGTGGGGGCTTTTTCGGGCACGAGCTGTTCGACGCCCAACGCAGCGGGCGCGGCCACGGTGTTCTGGTCGTCGACAGCGTTCAGCGCCGTTTCGGTGCGTTCCGTATTGAACACCAAGGCGGGTCTGTGGAAAGACTGGGGTGCCGCTGGCAACGACTCCGTCTACGGGAACGGCGGCATCGTGCTCGCGCCGCACGCGTGGGGCACGGTGTGGCTTTCGAGCGACTTCGGAAACGTCTTCAACGTCGCTACGGCCCCCTACTTCACCTTCTCCGCCGCGTGGAACAACGTGCCGTCCGGCGGTCGCATCGCGACCCTGCTGGGCGGCACCTACTCGGCCACCGAACTCGGCTCGAAGAACGTCACCGTCGAGGCATTCGGCGGCGAGGTAACGCTCACACCCTGACGAAAGGCGCGGGCTAGCCCGCTTGACGCGGTAGCGCAGGTGCAGCGTCATGACCGCCCATCGTCGTGCCGCCAGCGCCTCTGCCGGACCTCATGGATCGAGCGGCGTTTAGCACCGCATTCCCCGCAGCGCGGGAGCGACCGGGCCGGGGCCACGTTCCCGGTCCAGCCCGTAAGACCGAAATGGAAGTCGCGAACGGCGATGTCGTGGTTGCCAAGGCGAGTTCGGAGTACTGTGGTGGTGCGCAAGGTGGGGCCGGAGCTGAGGACGTAGAGACCCGCCGTCCGGCGTCCCCGCTGCGCGCATCAACCTCCAAGGCCAGAACCTTCGGAAACGGCCTCTGGATGCCGGCTTCCTCGCAGATCCCGGTCGAGCGGATTCCACCAAAGGTGCAGGAGAGCCTTCTTTCTGACGTCCGGCGGCGCCCTTCGGTCCAACTAGCCCCGAGCGAATCACGGCGGCTCCGTCGAGGATCCACATGACACGCGCGTCCGCCTTCGCAGTCTTTGTCGCACTGGGCCTCCTCACCTGGCTGCCGCGCACCATCGGCATCGACTACCTGCTGCCGCACCAGCCCGAGCCCGACGCCCAGATCGTGCTGCAGGCACGGGAGTTCCGCACCGGTCAGATGGAACTGGAGTTCATTCGCTCCACTTACCCGCACCTACTGGCTCGGCTGTTGTCGCTCTTCCCGTCCGCCGCCTGCGAACATCCCCTCGAGCCGGCGTTCCTACACTGCCACCTCCGCGCCGCGGCCGCGCCGTTTTTGCAGGCGCGCCATCTGTGTGCGTTGCTCTCGGCCCTAGCCGTGCCGCTGACCTACTTCCTCGCTCGTCGCTGGCTCGGGGTCTACGGAGCCCTGCTCGCGTCTGCACTGCTCGCAACCAGCCTCCTGCACGTCAGCCTTTCCCAGCAAGCCCGTCCGCACGGCCCCTTCGCAACTGCGGTCGCCCTGTGCCTGCTGACGGCCCTGCAGCTTCGGGAAGACGGTCGCGTACGCTCCTACATCGCCTTTGGTCTGGCGCTCGGCGTCGCTATCGGCACGCTGCACACCGCCGCGTTCGTCGTGCTGCTTGGGCCAGCGGCCCTGCTGCTTCGCAATCGCTCCAGTGAGCGTCCCACCGCCCTACGGATCGCGATCCCAATCGCCCTTTCCGCGGCTGCGGCCCTCGCATTCTGGCCGTTCCTCTACGAGCCCAGCCCGGAGGGGGAATGGAGGGAGGGCGAGTCCTACCGCTTCCCACACAGGGTGGAGCGCAATTGGTTCGACGCGGGTGGATTTGCGAAGAACGCGCAGTTCCTTTGGGATTACGACCCCCTGATCGCCGCGCTGGTGTTGGTGGCGCTCGTGGCGGTGCTCGTGCAGCGCCGAAATATCCTGCGCAACCCGAACACGCTGCTCGCGATGGTGTTTGCGCTGCCGTACGTCACGCTGATCGGCGCGTTCCAGAAGACGTTTCCCCGCTTCCTGCTGCCCCTCCTGCCATGTTTGGTGATTGCCGCGGCGTACCCCCTCGACCTCTGGGTGAGTCGCCTGCGGGGGCGTGCGGGCTGGTGGGTCGGAGCGCTTGGCGCTGTCGCAGTGCTTGGCTTTCCCGCCTACGTCTCGGGACGGTTGCTCTGGCTGCACTCGCAGCCCGACACCCTGGAAAACATTGCCACTCAGATTTGGCAACTGCCCGAGGTTGAGCGGTTGGTCATCGCTGCCCAGACCACGGTAACGTTGCCGATCTTCGTCCACCAGGATCTGATCGCGCGCGTGCAGAACCGCATCACTCTTCAGCACGCCCCCTGGTTGGTCTACGTGGACCGGTGTACCCCCGACAACTTTCGGGCTCCTGGGCCGCGTCTGCAGACTTTGCAGATCGATGGCCGCTTTCCGAGCTATCTGCTGCGAAATCCTGAGGGAGTCAAGACGCTCCAGAGCTGGCTGGCTGAACAGCGCGCGGACCTCTACCTGACAGAGACACCGCCCAGCCCTGAGTTGATGGCTAACTTCGCCCAGGCTATGGCTCCCCTGTCCGCCCACAGTGAGTGGCACCCGACGCCGACGCCGTGGGAGCTGGCCTCGGTCAGCGACGACTATCAGGACGATAAGCTTCTGCGACGGGTCCTCGGGCGGAACGTTTGGGGCCCAGTTGTCGGGGTGTTCTACAGCCACCGTTACGCGGCGCGTGACCTGCCGCCGCTGCGACTGCCGGCGCGCTGACCGGCTGGAAACAAATCGGCTCGGCCCGGACTAAGGGACGAAGTGCCTGTCAGGTGCCGTTTGGCCCACCGCCGTCTGGTGGTGCTCGGCGGCCGCGGGACCCGCAGTCGACCTTGAACAGGTCAACGAGGGAAGCCCGTGGTCGCAAAGTGCCGCCAGAGGGCGAAAGGCGGCCGAAGGCCGCCGGTTGGGCCGCCCGATCGCAAAGCTGGTGAATAACCCGGGCTAGACTTTTCGACCTTGCTTGTTCCAGCGGGAGGACCGGGTGGCTCAGGTGGCTGTGCGCAGCGGACGAGTCACGGGGGTGCGCGGTGTGCTGGCGATGTCCAGCACGCAGGCTTGCAACAGAAGTTGGAACCCCAGAATCATCGGCATGGCGGCGATCATGACCTGCCCCGCGCTGACGTAATCCTGACCGGCGTGCTGGGCCCACGTCAGTGAACCATACACCAGGCCGAACAGAAACATCGGCAGCCCCGTGGCGAGCAGGAGCGAAGTCACGCTGAAATCGTAGATGTAGTAGCGCCAAAAAACACGACGCACGAATCCTCGCAGCAGCCTGGGCGGGAAACCGATCACGGCGCGTGGGATGGACAGAGACGAGTTCTCATCCCCGTAACGGGCGGGCATGGACACGTCCACGACAGCCGCTCTTTGGATGCCCGCTTCGATCAGGAGTCCGCACTCAAAGAAATAGCGCTCGGGCAGGGGCGATTGGAAGAGGCGCAGCAGATCGGCGCGGATCGCCAGGAAGCCGTTGACGGGATCGAACGTGGACCAGTATCCAGAGGCCGCGCGCACCAGAAAGCCCAGCGCCGTGTTGCCCGCGAGGCGCAGGGGCGGCATGGTTTTGAGCGCCTTCAGGTCGGCCCAGCGGTTGCCCTTGGCGAAGTCCGCGAATCCCCGGGCGACGGGTGCAATCAGCGCCTCTAAGCGCGCTGGATCCATCTGCCCATCCCCATCCATCTTGACCACGACGTCGGCCCCGAGTGTGAGCGCCTGGGCAAAACCGGTCTGCGTCGCTCCGCCGACGCCGCGGTTCTTAGGGTGGTGCAGCACAACGAGTCGCGGATCGTCGATGCTGGCGAGCACGGCGGCGGTGGCGTCACGACTGGCGTCGTTGACGGCCACGATGTGGTCGACCCAGGGCGGAATGGAGTGCACCACCTCGCGAATGTGTCGCTCCACGCCGTAACACGGCAGAACCACGCAGACCACCGCCGCCCCGAAAGGGCGAGGAGCCGAGGCAGACCGGACGGGATCGAGCGCCCCTGAACTGGTTGTGTTCTGGCTCATATGCGTGCTTCAACCGTCGACGCGGAAGGCGGGCACTGTTTCCGAACGGTGCCAGGCCGCGGGCGGAAGCCCGAAGTGATGCAGGATGTTGGGGGCGATGTCGGTTACGGGGATGGACTTCGTGTCCGACCGCAGCCGCGTGCCCTTGCACCAGGCCAGCAGGAAGCCCACATCCTTGTGGTGGGCGGTCGATTGGTCGTTGTTGCCGTGCTCAGCGATGTACCGGCGCGCATCTGCGCGCCACGCTGGCCGCTCGGGATGGACAAGGACCACGGCCTGTTTGCGCTCGCGACGCCGGGGCACGTTCAGTTCCAAGAAGAGCTGGCGACCGCGCCGCTGTACGTCAAACAGAGCCTCGCCTCCTTCGACTTGGAGGCCGCGCAGGGTCTGCTCCGCTCGCTGGGCCGATTCGTCGTTCCTTAAGTTGACGGTCACATCGGGATTCATCTGATGCAGGACGGAGTACTCAGGCAGCCCTAGGCTGTCGAACAACTCACGTTCCCGCACCAGCCGCACGACGGGGTTGTGGATCTCTTTGGCTGGGTCCATGGGGCGCTGACCCAGTCCTGTCCCCAGCAGCACCAGCGTTCCCTCGGGGACCAGATCCATGAATCGGGCTAGGACTTCGTCGGTGTACTCAACGCTGCGTCGGATCCAGCCGCCAAAGCGGTCTTCGTACGCGCGGCGCTGGCCGACGGTCTTGAAGAACCGCTGGTCCGTCTCGGAGAGCTGGTCGGAGAATCGCTCGGGCTCAGCAGCTCTCCAGTAGCGGTGCTGCATGTACGCCACGTGGTTCAAGTGGAGCGCGGCGTACTGGGGCTTCGTCGAGCGATACAGCCGCTCGAAAGCCTCTACGGCGATGTAGGAGGCGAGCATCGCGCGCTCCGGCTCGCGGTGCGTGCCGATCAGCTTCTCCGCAGGGAGTTGCCACACCGTGCGTGCCACAGTGGACGGCCTCACCCCCGCGGCGACCGAGCGGACGAGACTGGCCAACGCTTGCACCCCCTTCCAGCCAAAGCCCTCGCTGTAGTTGCGCGCCGCCAGCACGCTGAACTCTTGCACCTGACGCGCGTCGGCGGGAAAACACTCGGGCGAGTCGGCCAGGGCCTCGGGGATGTAGAAGGCGGCGCTTTCCTGGTTGCGCGGCGGGTAGCTCATCAAGCAGCCGAACACACCCGTCGACACGCCGTGGGAGGCGAGCACGTCCCAGATGCACCGTCCGCGCAGCGCTGACGTGTCCTGGCCAAAGCCGACGATTCCGTGCTCCTGTGGCAGGAGCCCGGTGTAGACGGATGGCCAGATGATCCACGGGCTGATGTGGCGCCACGCGCGCTCGCGGGTGGGATCCCAACCAGGCACGCGGGTCGAGAGCAGCACCCCTTCGTCCATGGCGCGCTGCACGGCGGGCAAGCGGCCCTCCCGCGCGTGGGAGATGAGGAAGTGACGCTCCGCCTCGTTCACCTCGACGAAAAGAACGCGTTTGGACGGATCCACGGGAGACATACGCGAATCACCTCACCAGCAGGGAAAGACTACTTGCCAAGACGTAGTTTAAGCAAACATACTACAACTTGAATCCCAAGGCCTTTCGACTCAACAAAACGGTGAGGGCCGCGGAAACCAAAAACGCCAAACCGGTCCCCACGGCAGCCCCCGCGAGGCCTAGGTGGGGGATCAAAAGGGCGTTGCCGAGAAAGTTCATCCCCAGGACCCCGGTCATCAGCAGGGTGTGCCAGCCCGGTCGGTTCCCCATCAGCAGAATCTGGCCGAAGGGCAGCCAGCCGGCAGCCAGGCAGATGGAACCCATGAGGATGGCGTAGGGCAGCCAGGCATCCCGATAGCCGGGCCCGCCCATCAGCAGCTCCGCGCCCAGGGGAAATAGGGCCACCGAGACCACTCCGACCGCCAGCAGCGCCGTCCACGCCCGCCGCTTTCCGACCGCGACCACGGAGGCCAACTCCGCGTGCCTTCGGGCCGCGAGGTGGCGGGCCAGGATCGGGTTGTAGTTGTTCTGCATCACCACAACGAGCTGGAACACGCCCTCCGCGACAGCGACGGCGAGGCTGTAGATGCCAACCGGACCATCGGAAGTGAGGAAGTAACCGAGCATCAACACGTCGAGGCGCGTGTTGAGTTCGAGGATCACGCCCGCTAGGACGCTGCGCAGTCCAAAGCGCAGGTGCGGCCCCATTTCCCTTTGCACCCCAGGCTCGGGGCGACCCACCGTGGCCGAGAACTCCCCGGCGAGGACCAAGAGCAAGGCGCCTTCGGTCAGCGAAAACAGGGCGGGAACCCAGGCGCCCTCCCATCCAAGGCCGTGCATGGCCACCACCGATGCGGGCATGAGCAAATACCGCAGGGCCTGGTAGCAGGCGAAGGCGCGCATGCGTCCCAAGCCATTCACCACGCCCAACAGGACCTTGTTAACACTGAAAAACACCAGCCCCGGCGCTGAAACAAGCACACCGGTGGCCACATCCGGGCTGCCCATGGCCGCTGCAAACGGCTGGGCGGCAAGAGCAAACAGTGCACCTACCAGCAGAGCCAGGCACACGGCTGGCAGCAGCGCACCCCACGCGAGGGCAGCGACCCGACTGCGATTGCCCCTGGCCTCCGCCACTGCGCGCAGGACGGACCGGTCGAGCCCTCCCACCCCGAGCTGGGAGAGAATCACATAGGCTCCCCAGACCAGTTGGAATCGGCCAAGCACCTCCCCGCCGAAAAGCCGCTCGATCGCGGCCAGCATCGCGAACCCCGAAAGGCCCAGGATCACGAGGGAACTGGCGTTCCACGCCAATCCACGCTTCAGCTCCCGCTCCTCTTGGGCTAGCTCCATGGGAGTGCTACGGCGCGGCGCACGATTCCAACGGCGGCAACCGTCACGGTTCTCAGTAGAGCTTCTTGGCGCTGTTGATCACCCGCAGAGCTTCCTCGTACTGGAAGCCCACCAGTTGGGCGTACTCGCGGATAGTGGGCAGCCTCGGCCGGTTGTACTCGGCGGCGCGCTCAAGGGCCTCGTTCCGCGACAGGTGGCCCTCGCGCACCATGTTCGAGAGCATGACCTCGTCTTCCGTGAAGCCGCAAATCGTGGTGTAGATGTAGTTGTAGAACGGCGCGGTCCCGTCGCCGATGCGCCAGGTACTCTTGGTGTCCGGGGCCACTTCCCAGTCGTACTCGCGCCGGATGGTGCCGACGATCTCCTCTTCCACCCACGGCAGGTAGTGGAACAGGTACAGGAAGTCATCCTTGACCACGAACGTGTAGTAATACGCCTTCAGCGTGTCCCACAGCGATTCGTTCCAGTAGCTCGGGTTCTTGACGTAGTTTCGGAAGTAGTACCAAAGCAGCGCCATCTCGTTGCGCAGCGAGAGCCCCGTCAGGGTCATGCCGTGGTCGTCCTCGCGGATGCCGCACAGGCCGGTCTTGTAGGGCGTGTCTTCGATCATGTTGCCTGTGCAAAAGATGACCAGTTGGATGCCGGTCTCCCGCCGCAACTGCCGAGCGTGGTGGTAGAACTCCTTGTCCCCTGCGGTGAACAGCGTCACCATGCCCACGTCGGGTTGTTTGAGCCAGGCCTGCACGTTTTTGCGCACGTGGCGGCGCTTTTTGGTCAAGTCAGCGCTGCGCAGAATGTGTTCCACGCCGAGCTTGCCACACACCCGCGCTTGGTTGCGGCGCGCCAGGTCGGTGACGAGACCCCAATCCAAGGTGAAGGCCACCGGATTCATGCCCAGTTCGTGCTTGACGTAGTGCAGCCCATAGGACGAATCGCGCCCGCCGGAGAAGGCCACGATCACGTCGGGACTCCCGTCCTTCGAGCGGTAGGGCTCCACCGCGCGCAGCAGGGCCTCCTTGCCCTTGGGCTGGATCTTGCGCCACTGGCGGCAGTAGCGACAGACGCTTTCCCCGTCAAAGTCCATGAAGGGATAGGTCTCGGGCAGGATGCAGAGCGTGCAGCGCCGCACGCGGCTGCGCCGTCGCGAGCGGTCGTGCAAGATCACTTCGGCTCCCTGCCGGCGCAGTATGTCGTCCTCCGCCGGAGCGGGAGGCGCAGTGGATGCCCCACCCGGACGCTCCCACCAGGCCGGGGTCTGGGGCACCGGGGCCTGCGGCAGTTGAATCGTCGCGCTGGACAAGTCCGCCATCTGGAGGATCCGCGCGGTGCGGGGGCGCAGTTGCTCCAGCTTGGCTCCGTTCAGCAGTGCGCCAACCTCGGGGTCGTCGGCCAACTGTTGCAGGGTGAATCGCTCGGAAGCGAAGGCCAAGAAGGAGCCGTCCGGGGTGCTCAGGGTGAAGAGCGAGCCCGTGTTGGTGCCAAGCACCAGTACGGGCGCATCGTCCAGGAAGATGGCCACGGAAGCCGAGCCCACGATCTGCGCGTAGGTCGCCTGCAACGCGGCGCCGATGCCCAGGCCACCGTGCATGTGATGGCGCAGAATCGCCAGCAATACCTCCGTGTCCACGGTGTACCGCCTGGTCAGCTCCGGGTGGGCGCGCCAGAGATCCTCGTCGTTGACGATGATTCCGTTGTGGACCGCCACGGCACCTGGCACCAGCACCGGCTGGTTGTTGTCGTTGTCCGACTGGAAGCCGTTGGTCACCATGCGCGAGTGGCCCATCAGGCCGAGCACCGCGCCCGGTTCCCGGGCCCGCACGCGCCCGAGGGTTTGCTCCGCGTGCGTCAGGAGCGGCTTAAGGTCGGGATGGGCGAGGAACTCGTCGACCGAGCCCGCGCGTTTAAGCACCTCCACGCTGCGCCCGTCGTGCACGGCCAAGCCAGCGGCCTCATTGCCGCGGGTCTGTGAGGCGCGCAGCAACGTTTGCACCAGACGGGAAACGAAATCCGCGGGCGCGGGAAAACCGGGCCGGAAGAGAGCTCCGAAGATGCCACACATAGGGAGATGGGGCCCGAGGGCGGGGCTGCGCCCGGGCACAGCCGGGCCACGGGTGGGGGGCACTACAGGACGTAAGTCTTCCAAGGATACCCCGCGGGGGACGGGGGGGTAGCGCGGTCCTTGAACGCGGGGCGCGCTCAAGCCTTAGATCAGCGCAGCCACACAGATGCGACCCCCGTCTTCGAGGTGGCTGGCTTCCAGGTGCCCATCTTCGAGGTGCCCAGCTTCCACCCCGAAGCCCCGGGCGGGAACTACTCAAGCAACGGCCTGCGCACCAAGAAGCAGCGGGTCGAGGTGAAGCGCGTGGATCTCGCAGTCGTGCCGGTCAGCGCGGGGGTGAACCCGCTGAAAGGAGGCCCTCTGCGGCGCGGCGGCGTTCGGTTGTGTGCTTTTGGTTGACGGCAGCGAGGCCTTCTTCGTAGCCCGCCAGTACGGTGAGGCTGTAGTTCGCGCGGTCGAAACCGTGTTCGCCGCGGAACGCTTTGAGGAAGTGGTTGCGCTCGCGGTCGAGGCCGTCCTGGCGGCGGACCCAGGCTGCGAGCGCGGCATCCCGTTCGGGGTTCGATGCGGGGTCGGCCCCCTCGGTCGCGGCGCACTCGGGCCACAGCTCTGCGCATAACGCGCTCGCGCGGGTTCCAAAGCGCCGTTCAAACTCTGCGCGTGCTCCGAGACCACAGCTTGCATCCCCGCCGGCGATCGAATTGAGCGCCGTTTGGCGGGCGCGGGACGCAAACACGACTTCGTCCAAGAGCCGCTCCGCCAGCGCGCTGCGCGATGTTTCACTCGCTTCCATGGGAGTGATCCTAACCCGCGCGGGCCTGTCTTCGATTGTATGTGGGGCCTCAGGAGCCCCCGTCCGCGGCGATCCAGCGGGCGAGGGGCAGCATTCGGCGCATCTGCGCGCCCGAGGGGTTGCCCGCGGTGTTTTCCACGTGGTTGGGCAGGAAGCCGTAGGGCCGACGGTAGTGGCCCAGCGTGGTGCGCAGCACGGCCGCGAATGCACCGCACAAAAACGCGGGATCGAGCGCGCTGTTTTCGGGCCAGTCGGCGGCTGCGCGCGCGGTCGCGAGCCCGTCGAGAAGGTTCGCGGGCACACCGCCAAGGTCACCCACCTTCAGGTTCGCGCGCGGCTCCCAAAGGTGGTGGCTCACGTCGATCCAAACGCCGCTCGCATCCATCTGGCCCACAAGGTGCGCGGCGAGAGCGTCGGCAAGCACGTCCGCGACTTCATCGCGCCGCGGCGGGTGGAGGGTTCCGACCTCTTCGATCGCGACATCATCGACGGGTTGGCCAAGCGTCGTGTCCCACAACCGCGGAAGCGCAGTCCGCGCACACGCCGTGCGATCCAGGAAAACCCGAGCCACCGTGGCCAGCTGCGCGCTCCAACGCGCGTGCACCTGCGGCGCGATGCGCGCGACCACCTGCTCGTTCACAAGCAGCAGCAGTGTTTCCTCGAGCGCGCTGATTCCCGCGGGTTCAACGCCGTGAACGACACCGGTGATCACGTCGAGGGTGACGATGCCTGGGTCTTTGCCGCACAGCGCCATCGCAAAATCAACCGCGTCGATGGCTTCGGCGAGCAGGCGGTCGCGGTCCGGCAGTGGCAGCTCGAGATGGAACTGGATCCAGTCCCATTCCGCAGGGCCGTCGTGCGTGCCCAGGCGCACTTCGAGCCGACCTACGGGCCGTTTGCCGAGCGCCGCGGTGATCTGCGCGGCTCCAAGCTGAATCACCGACCACCCATCGTGCCCGCGGCCACGGGTGCGATTAGCGCGTGCACCTCGTCGTGGACCAGCGTCAGCGAGTAGGCCCCGCGCACACGCGCGCGCAGGTGAAAATCGAAGTCGCCGACCCAGCGCGGGTCAGGCACCACCATGTCTGCGCGAGGACGTCCGCTCTGCCGCACACCACCACGCCGTCGTCCCAACGGGGTTCGCCGCGCACACTGTGCCAGCCCGGGATCGCTGTGCGCACGGCGGAGGTGGCGGGCCACGCCGGGGCGTGGAAATTGCCGTTGCGCGCGGTATCGAAGGTTTGGCGCGGCTCCGCGACCGCGGGGGCCGATTGAGCCTGTGCGGATCCGAGGGTCAACGAAAGGAGCGCGCAGCCGCCGACCGCGGCGCTCCACGCATCACGCACGGTCGCCCTGCGTGCGAAAGATGCGCTGCCACAGCGACGGTTTGGGCGGCAGCACGGGTGCTTTCGCGATGCGCTTCCACGGCACAGCACCCCAGCGCTCGTACACCTCGGGCAGTTGGTGGCGGTCGGAGTTGAGGTAGAGCCCGCGCAGGCCCCAGCGGCGCGCGCGTTCGACTGCCTCGCGGAACATGACGCTGTAGATGCCCTGGCCCTTGCAGGCGGGCTCCATGAATGCGTAGTGGAGCTGCCCCCACGCCGGATCGCCGTCGAACTCGTTCGCGACACACAGGTACACGCCCGCCACGAGGTTGCCGTCCTTCGTCACCAGGATCGGCGAGTCCGCGCGCCAACCCTTGAGCCTGCCGCGGTGGGGGCCCTTCCAATGGCGGAAGTAGCGCTGGAGCAGCGTCTTCTCTTGATGGGTCAACGCCACGCGCACTGCGGGGTCCGCCATCTGGAAGCCCGCGGGCAGTTGGCGTGCGCTGCCGCGGAAAGCCTCGAGTTCGAGCCGCAGCACGACGTACTCGCCAATCTCTGCGGTGAAATCGAGTGGCTTTGATCCCGCGGCGGCGCCGGGTGTGTCCGTGACAGGGTTCGATTCCATCGTGGGCGGGTTGTGGTAAAGACGCGTGGCGCGGGTAGCGGAGGATGCGCCGATATTACACAATCATCGCGTGGGGTTCTTTGGGGTCGCAAGGGCATTGGCGATCGCGTAGGTGCTGCTTGTGTGCGCGCCCGCGCCGCCCGTCGACGGTGCGCAATCCGCGACCGTGACCGCGGGCCCCGTGACCGCGCACGCGCGTCTGGAGCTGCCAGCGCCCGGCGGGCCTCGGGGCATCACCCTCGCCGATGTGGACGGGGACAAAATCGCCGAACTGCTGGCGGTGAGCGAAGAACCGGGCGGATTGTTGATTTGGAGCGGACTTGTCCCCGCGCTGTGCGTGTTGCCCGCTCCGCATGTGATCCCGCTCAAGGACCACGCACTCGGGCCGTTTGCGATGGGACCGTCAGACGCAGCGTCCGCGCGGTTTGCGTTTGGGCTCCGCGGCGCCGCCGCGATCGAGTGCGTGGACATCGATCTTGGCTTGGACGGTGGCGTGGGGCGGCGTGAGCGGGTTGCTCTTCCTTCCGCACCGCGCGCCATGGCGGCGGTTGGCGACGCGTGGGGCCAGCCGGGGTTGGGCTGCGTCCGTGGCGCGACCGCGGCGGGGGAGTTGCTCGTGGTGGATTTGGAAGGGGTGCGCTCCACCGTCACGATCGCGGATGGGCTGCCCCCCCGAAGTGCTCGCGGTGCCGGGCGGCGTGGTGGTCATCGGGCAAAGCGGTCCGTCGATAACGTTCCACGGCCTGCGCGACGGGCAGTTGGATAACTCGGCGCCGCCAACAACCACAGCAACGACCTGAGCCTGATCCCGTTACAGCGTTGAACTGGCAGCCGCGATCACGCGGAGCCGAGCCGCGCGCGGTGCTCGCGCAACTTCTGATGGTATGCGGCCCCGATCTGGTTTCGCGAAACCATCGCGATCACCTTGCGCGGGGCATCGCGATCGACGACGGGAACTTCGTGGACGTTGAGCTCGTTCAACGCACGCAGCACGGCGTCCAGCGCGTCGTCGGGAGTGACGGTCGTGACACGATCGATCATGAAGTCGCGCACGATCACGATGTCGTGGACGTCGGTTTCCATAAAGATGCGGCGGACGTCCGACAGGCTGAAAATACCGACCATCAACGCCTCGGAATCGACCACCGGGAAATACGATCCCTGAGCTTTGGACACGATGTCCAGCGCTTTGCGCAGTGTCGCGTTGGCCGGCACCGTCGTGGGTGGGACGGCGCGGTCGATCACGTCGGAAACGTTGATGCCCGCGAGAAAGTCGACGATGACCTCGCTTGCGTGGGCCGGGGATTCGAATACACCGCCGACCTGGGTGTCGTAGATCGACCACCCGCGCGCAAACACGAGGTGCACGACCGAAACGAGCATCAGGGGTGCGAGCAGCGCGTAGTTCCCCGTCATCTCGCACACGATCACCACGGCCGCGATCGGCGTTTTGGCGACACCGGCGAGGAAACCGCCCATTCCAACCAGCGCGAATGCCGCGGGATCAAGGCCCGCATTCGGGAACAGGTGGTTGGCGAGTTGGCCCACACCGGCGCCACCCAGCGCTCCGATCGCGAGGGAGGGCGAGAACACTCCGCCACTGCCCCCGGAGCCGATCGTGAACGACGTCGCCAGGATCTTCGCGACGATCAATAGGGCGATGGTGCTGAGCGTCAGCTCGGTTGAAATCGCGGCTTGGATCAGCCCGTAGCCACCCGACATGACGCCGTGGGGCCCCGCGAGCGGCGCGATGGCGAGAATCAGCGCGCCAGTGAGCAAACCGCCGAGGCCCGCGCGCAGGGCAAGCGGCCAGGTGGACAGGCGCTCAAAAAGCTGGCTGATGCTCTCGAATCCGCGCACCCACAGCCAACCCAAAAGCGCGAGTACCACCGCGAGCACGAGGTAGAACGCGAGCTGCGTCGGACCGTCGAACGAGAGGCGATCGAGGATGTCCTTCGGCAGTGGGATCACGCGTGCTTTGCCGGTCAGCGACGTGAACGTCGTGTACGCCACGATCGAAGCCACGATGCACGGAACGATCGCTTCGCCCTCGATTTCGGGCTTTTTGTAAAGCACTTCGGGCGCGAACAGCGCGCCACCCAGGGGCGCCGTGAACAGCGCGCCGATACCGGCGCTCGCGCCAGCAAGCAAGAACACACGCCGGTCCCGCGGCGACAATCCGAACGCGCCTGCGAGCATCGAACCGACACCGCTGCCGATCTGACACACCGGGCCCTCAAGACCACCCGATCCTCCCGTGCCGATGGTGAGAGCACTGCATCCCGCCTTCAACGCGATCACGCGCCGCCGCACGCTGCCCGACAGGCGGTGGAACGCGCGAATCATTTGTTCGGTGCCGTGGCCCTTCGCTTCGGGCGCAAGCCACTGCACGAGCGCGCCGACCAGCCCTCCTCCGACCGCAGGCACGATCAGGATCCAAACCGTGCGCTGGTTGATGATGCCCAGGCCCTCGGTCTCGACGCCGATCGGCACGACGATGGCCCAGTGACGCACCCACTCGGTCAGAAGCTCGAAACCCCACGCCGCAAGACCACCGACCACGCCGACAAGGGCGCTCAAGCCGATCCACTTCGTCGCGAAACTGAACGAGCCCAGCCCGAGGAACTTCAGCGCCAATCGCAGGCGTCCGGCGAGGTGGCGGGGCATGACTGGGAGTATAGGAGGCCCACGCTGGGGCGTCGCGTCTGCCGTCCGTGCCCGACTATTCCGTCGGCCAGAGCCGCTCGCGCTCGCTCGTCATCTGCTCGAACAGGGCGCGCAAGAGGGGAAGTTCGTCGGCGAGCACCAGCGCATCCACGTTAAGCTGGCACACGGCGCAGATCGGGCGAAGGCCGTGGTAGCTCATGATGTCGAGCTTCTCGAGCACCACGTCCTCAAGGCCGTAGATCGCGGATTCGAGTGGCGTTCCGTCCTCGTGGAATCCGAAAAACGCCTTCACGTCGGCCGGGGTGCGGCGGCACAGAAAACAGCGGTCGGCGCCGCCGGAGCGCTCAAGCGCGTCGAAATAGGCCTGGAAGCTTTTGTAGATGCTCATGGTGCCTACACCTGCACCTGTGGGCCGATGAGCGCCGCGCGCAAGGGGTTTTCGGGGTCCTGCCCGAAGGCGTAACGCAGTCGGTGGAGGGTGCCGCCGAGCGCCTGGCGCACTTGCGCGAGTTCGCGCTCTAAAACCTCCCCCGATGCCCCCGCCGCCGGCGGCAGCACCGCGGCCACCCACGCGCCCGAGGCCGTGCGTCCCAGCGCGCGCACGTGGCTTCCCCCGTGGCGCCCGACTTCGACGACCTCGTCGCCCAGCAGCTCGCCGGCGTCCCGTCCCAGATGCGTGAGTAGGAAATCGACACGCGCGTCCTCGACCAACGTCGGAAGGTCGGGGCGGATGAAGCGCTCGAGCACGTTTTTGCCGCGTCCCGCTTCGATCAGCGACAGGTGCGGTTGCACGTGGCGGAAGTGGAACGCGAGGAAACGGTCGGCGATGCGGTACGTGCCGCGGCGCGAGCGCAGGGGATCGGGATCGGTCAACGGAACGTGGCGTTCCACGAGGCCCAGCTCGCGCAGCGTCGAGAGGTATTTGTTAGCTGTCGTGGAATCGACGCCCACCGCTGCCGCGATGTCACCCACGCGCTCGGAGCCACGGGCGACGGCGTGCAAGATGCTGTTGTAGGTCGCGGGCTGGCTCATCTCACTGCGCAGCAGGAAGTTCACCTCGTCAAAAAGGTAACCCTCGGGCCGCAGCACCTCGCGCAAAAGATTCTCTTCGAAGTTGGCGCCGTCGCGAAAGCGCTGCAAGTAGGCAGGCATGCCCCCCAGAACGGCGAAAGTGACGAGACGCTCGGCGAGCGTCCAGTGGGGGAAAAACGCGAGCGCTTCGACGGGCAACAGCGGTTCGAGCCGGCGTTGTCCCGTGCGACGTCCAAACAGCGGTGAGGCTTCGGCGAGCACTTCGCGCTCCATGAACGACACCTGGCTTCCGCACAGCACGAGCATCAGCCGCGAGCGCTTGCCGCGGCTGTCCCAAAAGCGTTGGAGTAGCGACGGCAGCCCCTTGTTGGCTTCGCACAGGTAGGGGAACTCGTCGAGGATGACGACCAGACGCTCGTCGCCCGCGCGCTCCGCCGCAAACGCGAGCGCGGCGGGCCAATCGCGAAAGTCGATCGAATCCAGGAGGGGATCGTCGATCGCTTCCTTGAGCGCCAATCGGAACGCCTCGAGGTTGTCCTTGTCGCGCACCTGCGCGGCGAGGAAATACACCGCCTTGCGGCCCCGGCAAAAGCGCTGCAGGAGCTCGGTTTTTCCAACCCGGCGACGGCCGTAGAGCACGAACATTTCCGCGCGCGAGGTGCCCGCGAACTCCTCGAGGACGGCGAGCTCGCGCTCCCGGCCGATAAAGGGGGTCTGCATGGGCGTAATATAAGACGCGGTATAATACTGGCGCGCTGGAAGCTTTCCCGGCGTCCCAGAGGCGGGGTTGGCCGCCATTCAGGCCAATAATTCGTCCTTTATGGCGAACGAGGGGCCCACGACCGCGCCGCCGGTTTCCTACGGGTCCCAGGCTCCGTCGCGGTACACAACCTGGCCGTCCAGGGATACGGTTTCGGCCGCGACGAACACGTCGACGTGGTGGCGGGCGGTCTTCTTGTCGACGTCGGGCTTGGCATAGGACGCGTGCTTTTGCCCCAGCGATAGGTGGACTCCGCACATCCGCTCGAACGTGCCGATGTCGCGGACGGTTCGATCGAGATTGAACGCGCGGTTGAGCCCAAAACCCAGTTCGCGGACCATCACATCAACCTCGTCGGCGCGGATGTTCGCAAGGACGCGCTCGAACTCGTCCGTGGTGTGCTCGACGCCCACCACGCGGCCGCCTTCGAACGTCAAGTGGATCGGGCGCGGGGGACGCTGCACGTTGAACTGCGTGTCGCCGAAGAAAGCGATCGTCGCCCGTCCGTGCACGGCCATGAGGACGCGGGATTCGGTGAAGACCTCGCCGATGGGGTACTGCCCGCCGACGTTGGGCAGGTTGCGGTAGTCGCCGACGTTCAGCTTGGCGGGCTCAAGCCCCGCCGGAAACACGAGGCTGCCGGCCACGCTTTCGATCGAAGCGGTTTGAGCGACGTCGATACGCGCTTTGAGCGCCGCGCCGACACCGCGGTAATACGCCGGGTCGTAGGCGAGCGCATCCAAATAAACCAGCGCCTCGTCGCCGCGCATCCGTGCGAGGTGCGGATGTTCGATGACCTTCAGGCCGCGCCGGAAGAGCTCGACGCGGATGCGGAACGCGTCGAGGCGAAAGCTGGTCGACTGAACGAGCACCACCAACGCGCCCGCCGGCATGGAATCGAGCGCAGCGCGGGTGACGATCGGACCGCTCGCGTCGAAGTCCACGTACGCGGCGTCGGGCAAACAGCGACGGTAAGCCTCAGCCAAGCCGCGGGCCAACCGGCTCGCGGTGTCCGCAACGATCAACGCGGGATAACCCGGGGGGTGCTCGATCGCCAGGGCGAGGATGTCCGCCACATGCAGCGCCGCCCCGGCGATCGCGCTTTCGGGCAAATGCGCGTCGTGGTCGTCGGGTTCGGTGGACATGGTGGGATCCCGCGGCGCGGGAGTCAGCTGGGACTGCGGTGGGTCGCCGGCTGCGTGATGTTTAGGCGCCGCGCGTCGTCGCGCCTTCGCACTTCCACGGTGACGTGCGCCAACATCGAGAGGCCGCCGAGGCGCGCGCGGTACTCGCGCGGGGTGGTGCTGCCTTCGCTTTCGACAACAAGAATCGCACCGAAGTGACCGGGGCCGAGGCGCCAAACGTGCTGGTCGATCAAACGGTCGCCATTGACCTCGATGCGCGTGCGCACCTCGGCAGAAAGCCCACCCGGAGGCTGCACGTCGAGCAACACACCGCCCGTGTCGCGCACCAGTCCGATCGACCAACGCAAAATCACCGCGGCGCCCAACAAACCGCCGATGGGGTCCATCCAGTCCCAACCAAAAAAGCGACCGGCGACGAGCGCGCCAATCGCCACCAGTGACGTGACCGCATCCGCTAGCACGTGCAAGTAGGCCGCGCGCAGATTGTGGTCGGCGTGCCCGCCGTGTTCGTGGCCATGCTCATGGCCATGCCCGTGCGGCTCCTCCCGCAACAGCCACGCACTCACAAGATTCACGATCAGTCCGAGCACCGCCACCGCGATGGCCTCGTCGAAACGGATCGCGAGGGGTTCGAAGAAGCGGCCGATCGATTCGTATCCAATCAGGGCCGCAACTCCCGCGAGCACGACCGCGCTGGTATACCCCGCGAGGTCCCCGACCTTGCCCGTGCCGAACACAAAACGCGGGTCGTCCACGCGGCGGCGCGCATAGCCGTAGGCGAGCGCTCCGATGGACAGTGCGCCCGCGTGGGTGGCCATGTGCCAGCCGTCGGCCAAGAGCGCCATCGAGCCAAATGCGATCCCCGCGGCGATCTCGCCAACCATCATCACCAGCGTCAGGCCGATCACGAGCCACAGGCGGCGCTCGTTGCGACCGTGCTGGCTGCCGAGGAAATCGTGTCCGCGGTGGAGCGGGTCGCTGGGATCGTGCTGCATGGCGGCGCACCGAGTCTAGCCGCTGGGTGCGCCGCGCCCGACCGCGGTCAAGGGATCAATGCTCGCGGACGGCCAGGTTCACCGATCCATACCACGGGTGGAGGACAACCTCGCCCCCGCTCGCAAGTGCGAACCACGTGCGCGCGACGGCAAGATCGGCCGTGTCCAGCAGATAAAAGCCGCGCGCCCAACCGTTCGAGCGACCCGCGAGGAGCAGCCGGCGGTCCGCGCCGAGCGCGGCCTCGACCGCGGCTCCATCGTCCGCCAGCGCAAACACGTACCCGCGCATGCCCGCCGCAATGTCGTCGGTCCCGGCGGTCTTGCGCGCGGCGTAATCGGCGCAGTCGCGCTCCAGGCATGCAACGAGGTCGCGATCGGAGCGCAGCACGTGGCACTCCATACGCAGCACGTCCAGGGTCACCGCCGGATCCGTCGCGACCATCGAGCGCACCTGCTCGGGATCGTGCGCATCAAAAATGAAGATGCCGCGCAGTGTGGGATCCGGATTCGGAGCGCCACACGGGCGGCGACGAGCAGATGGCGCTCATTCGCCAAACGCTGAATGTTCTCCATGTGCCCGGCCTGCAACTCGCGCCGCTCGACGGCCGTGCGATCGGCAGCTCCCGGCCCCGCGCCGCGGCGGTTACCGTCCGAGCAGCCAGGGGACGACGATCGACGCCATGCGCTCGGCGGCGTGCGTGAACACGTGGTCGACACCCGGCAGCAGCACGAACTGTGTTGGCCCGCAGGCGGCTTTGCCGATTGCTTCGGATTCGGAGTGGGGTACGACGGTGTCCCCGTCGCCATGCACAAGCAGCCACGGCACTGCGATGCTGGATGCCAGCGGCAACACGCTGTCGACGCGCTGCATGTCGTCCAAAAAGTCCTGCGAGATCGGGCAGCCCGGCTTGTCCCACATCAAATCCCCGGGCCGCAGGCCGGCGAACTTGCGCTCCGCGAAGGCCGCGGTGTGCACCATGCCACCCAGGGAAATGAGCTTCGCGATGCGCGTGTCACTGCTCGCGCGCAGCACACCCACCGCAGCCCCCATCGAATGCCCCGCATAGGCGATGGGGCCGGCATCGCTGGCTTCAACCGCGTCCAAGACCGCGCCCAGGTCCTCAACTTCGGACGTCGGATAGGAATCCTCGAACCGCCCCTGTGATGCGCCGTTGCCCGCGAAGGAAAAACGCAGGGCTTCGAAACCCGCGGCGGCGGCGCGCTCCGCCAGCACCACGGCCCACTCCCGGTCCTTGGTGGCGGTGACCCCGTGCCCGATGACGAGCGTTCCACGGCGTTCGCCGCGTGCGGGATGGTGGCAAGCGTCGAGCAGTTGCTGGCGCGGATTGCGGATGTCGTCGTACATCGAGGAATTCACTGGAAAAGGATGACCGAGCGGATGCCGTCTTGGGCGTGCATGCGCTCGAAGCCCTCGTTGACCTGGTCGAGCGTCAAGCGATGGGAGATGAACCCGTCGAGGTCGATCTTGCCGTCGAGATAAAGGTCCACCAGCCGCGGCACGTGGGTGCGGCCCTTCGCGCCGCCGAACGAACCCCCTTGAACCTTGCGCCCGGTGATGAGGAAGCGCGGCACGATGTTCACGGTTTCGCCGCGTCCCGCGACACCCAAAAGTGTGCACAGGCCCCAACCCAGTCGCGCGGCTTCGACGGCCTGCGCCATCACGGACACGATGCCCGTCGCTTCGAACGTGTAGTCGGCGCCCAATCCCGCGGTGCGCTCAAGGACCGCGGTCACAGCGTCCGCTCCGCCGGGGAGCGCGTCGGTTGCGCCGAACGATAGGGCGAGTTCGCGGCGGGCGGCGCTCGGGTCGATCACGAGGATGCGCTCTGCGCCGCAAAGGCGCGCGCCGAGGACCGCGCCGAGGCCAACCATGCCTGCCCCGAAGATGGCGACGGTGCTGCCCGGCTCCACTTCGGCCTTGTAGAGCGCCGCCGCAATTCCAGTGGTCGCTCCGCAGGCGAGCAAACAGATGGCATCCATCGACGCCGCGGGGTTCACCTTGGCGAGCGCGATCTCCGGCATGACCGTGTATTCGGCGAAGGTGCTCGTGCCCATGAAGTGGCGCAGTGGCTCGCCGTTGCGCGCGAAGCGCGTGGTGCCATCCGGCAGGTATCCGAGGTTCTGCTGAACGCGAATGGCCGTGCAGATGTTGGTCTTGCCGCTCTTGCAGTTGATACATTCACCGCACTCGGGGCTGAACAGGCAAACGACGTGGTCGCCGACTGCAACCTTCGTCACACTTGGCCCTACCGCTTCGACGACGCCCGCACCCTCGTGGCCCAGCACACACGGACTGTAGCCACTCGGATCGACTCCGCTGGCCGTGTACATGTCGGTGTGGCACACACCGCAGGCGTGGATCTTGACGAGTGCTTCACCTGCGCGCGGGGGTGCGAGATCGACGGTTTGCACGACGAGGGGCTGTCCAAACTCCTCGAGGACGGCAGCGCGGACTTTCATCGGCCCATCCTACCCCGAACGCCATGCGCGCGTCCGCTCGGACATCACCACGCGAGCAGCGCGACGCCGGTCGTGATGCAGATGGCGCCCGCCACGCGCAAGCCGCGGTCCTTTTCCCCCAACAGCCGGCCGCCGATCAACGCGGCGAGCAGCATCGACACTTCGCGGGCCGGCGCCACGTGAGAGATCGGCGCCATCGTCATCGCCTCGAGCACGAGCATGTAACCCGCCGAACCAAGGACCGCCACGGTCAACGCTGCGCGCCACTGGGACCTCAGCAGGGCTGGAATGGCTCGTCGATCGGACCAAATCAACGGCAGGAGCAGCGGAATGCGAAGCAGGTTGCCGAAGTAGTCGAGGAGGATCGGATGGATCCCAAGGACCTTGGCTCCGTAACCGTCGATCAACGTGTAGGCGGAGATGAAGAGTCCGGTCGCGGCGCCCCAGCGCAGACCCGCGCGCACCCGCGCGGGGTCGTGTTGACCGCGCCAAAGTGAGGGCCCGCCGGCGATCAGGAACACGCCGCCGCAGACACCCAGCACACCGGCGATCGCCGGTGTGTCGAGGCGTTCGCCGAGCAGCAGCACCGCGGCAAACGCGGTGACGAGGGGCGCGCTGCCCCGCGCGACCGGATACACCACGGTCAGGTCGGCGGCGCGGTAACCGCGCAGCAACACGACGAAGTAGCCAAGGTGCACCGTCGCGCTCAGGGTCAACAGGCCCCAAATCTCCAAGCCCCAATCCGACATCACAGGGGCGCCGACCCAGATCGCCGCAGGCGCCCAGACGACGGTCACGAAAACCGCGACGAACAGACTGAACCGGAAGTCACCTCCGGCGCGCTTCGCGGCGATGTTCCAGATCGCGTGCAAGAGCGCCGCGACCAGCACGAGCAGCAGCGCTTGCAGGGGCATGGGGCGCGCAGTAGATCATCCGCCCGGCCGTCCCCAGGAATCGGGTTTCCGTATTGCTTCCACCCTGTGCCACGGTGCCGAATACCCAAACGATTTGCGTGGGGTGGATCCAAGCCGGCACCGAAGGTCCTGCGAGCACCCGTGACTCAGCTCGCAGGCTCGCCACCGCCGCACCGCGGACACGCGCGGGACCGAGGCGGCGCAAACCCGCCGACGTCGTGGCCTTTGGGCAAGGTGTGGCGTCCGTTGAGGACAGCCGGCCCGCGGCGGGCTCGCCTGAACTTGCAATCACGAAGCACGCACACCTAGCCGTCGCCCTGGCGACCCTCGGCTCCCACGCATTCGCCCAGGTCACGCCCTACGGCTCCGGCGTCAATCCGCCGGGCAGTTTGGTCATGTTGAGCGGCGTTCCGGCGGTGGGGGCGAGCTTCACCGTGGGTGTGTCGAACACCGCCACCGTTTCGGCGCCCGCGTCGCTCGCGTTCCTGAACCTGGCAACGGCGCCGGATCCCGCGTTTCCCTCAGGGACAGTGCTGCCGGGTTTTGGCCTTGCATCGCCCGGCGCGCCAGGGGAACTGCTGCTCAGCCTCGTCGCGCCCAATCCGATTGTCACGCTCGGGCCAGTCGCCTGGGGCGGCGGTGCCACACCGCCCGCGAGCTTCCCGCTCGCCGTGCCGTTGCTCCCGTCGCTCAGCGGGATCACCTTGTACCTGCAAGGCTCGCTGTTGCAGCCCGTCGGAATCCCTTCACTCGGCGTGACCAACGGCCTCGCCGTCACCGTCGCTGCCCCCAGCTTCCCGGGCCTAGTGCCGATACCAGCCGGCACATTCCAGATGGGCTCCAATGCTCCGAGCGGTGCGCCCTATTTTGGCGACTCATCGCACAAACCCGTGCACCAAGTGACGATCAGCAAGCCCTTCTGGATGGGCCGATACGAGGTCACCCAGGCGGCGTACGAAGCCGTCATGGGGACGAATCCCTCTTTTTATGTGGGAGCAAGTCGACCCGTTGATGGCGTGACCTGGTTCGACGCAGGAGCCTACTGCAATGCTCTCAACGCTCAGCAGACCGCACTGGGCACGGTACCCGCGGGCTACCAGTACCGGCTGCCGACAGAGGCGGAGTGGGAGCACGCCTGCCGAGCGGGCACGACGACGGAGTTTCACTACGGGCCGGCGCTCTTGTGCAATCAGGCGAGATTTTCGTACAGCCACCACTCCGCCCCAGCTGCGAGCTGCGCCAACCCCTCGGGTACGGTCCCGGTGGGGAGCTACGCCCCGAACGCTTTGGGGCTTTACGATATGCACGGCAACGTATTTGAGTGGTGCCTGGATAGCTTTAGCAGCTACACGGCGTCCCCGAAGACGGATCCCGTTGTGACTGGCGGCCCGAACCGGGTCCTCCGCGGCGGCAGGTGGGGCGTCAACTCATACCTCTGCCGCTCCGCGTTCCGGGTCAACGACAGTCCCGGCGACACGAGCAACCATTTCGGGTTCCGGGTAGTGCTCGCCCCAGTTCTTGTTCCCTAAGGAGGAGCAGGAGACGCCCGCCCGCTGGCGCAAGCCCTCAAGGCCCGTGGGTCGCCGGGCCGTAGGTACTGGAGCCAGAGGGCGGGCGAGCAGGTGCGTTTCGAACGCCGTTTTGTGTTCCGGGGTTCGCCTCTAACCTGACATGCAGATCCAAGTGTTCTCTGTGCCCATGGAAGGCGACGAACGCGTCGTCGGGGCGGTGAACCGCTTTCTGCGCGCCCACAAGGTGCTGAGCCTCGAGCTTCCCAACGCGGCCCTAGGTGGGAGCGCGGGCCTCCAGGCCCGCGCTCCGCTCGTAGGCGTAGGACGGGCGGGCCAGGGGCGCTC
This sequence comes from Planctomycetota bacterium, assembly GCA_038246255.1. Classification (GTDB taxonomy): domain Bacteria; phylum Planctomycetota; class UBA1135; order UBA1135; genus RI-242. The sequence continues at coordinate 883 of JBBRWC010000028.1, read as the reverse complement.
AGCGCGCCCCATGCCACGCGCTGCTCCATCGCCACTGGTTGGCGCTCGCGCACAAACCAGACTCCACCGGGTTCGCGCGGATGTACTGCTTCGCAGCGTCGAAGTGGCGCCCGTCACGCACAAATCGGTCGAAGTAGTCGGGCGCCCAGAAGGCGCCACGGCGGCCGAGGAGCCGGTTGGCGCGACGAGCGGTGAAGGATTTCCACGACTGCACGACCGCGGACATCGGGTGCCCGGCGAGGGTCTCGAACAGCGCGTGCACGTGGTTGGGCATGATGCACCACTCGAATAGCCGGTAGCGCTGAGCGTCAAAGTGCAGCAATGTGTTCTCGACGAGCTCCGCGACCTGCGGGTCACGCAGGTAACAGGACCCGAAACCGGAATCCTCGTAGCCGTCGATGCGCTGGAGAAGCGCGCGGTTCGTACGAGGCTTTGCGCCAGCGTGTTCGGCGCGCCAACGAACCACAAGCTCCGCCGGAACGCTGTCGTGCAGTCGAATCGAAAGGCTCTGAACGACACCGCCGGCATCGAAATGGGGGATGTAACCCCGCGAGTGCCATGGGGAGTTGGGCGCCGGCGGTCCGCGCTTTTCGGGGTCGAGTTGAGTTTCCACGCGATCCTCGTCCTGGCCCTAGGTGGGAGCGCGGGCCTCCAGGCCTGCCTTGGGAAGTGCTTGGATCTGCGAATCTCGCGGGTCTCTCCATGGCGGGCCTGGAGGCCCGCGCTCACGTAGGACTTGCGATCCGAGGGGTGGTCACGCCCTAGCGGCGAGAATCGCGATAGCTCGGCTCGCGACGTGCCTCCCGAGGCCTACCACGCTGGGATGCCGGGGCGAGGGTGGGTCACGCCGTGGCCGCGAGATTCGCGGTAGCGCAGCGCGGAG
>JBBRWC010000027.1:0-36116 GCA_038246255.1 Planctomycetota bacterium | reverse complement strand
TGAACAGTAGGCTGACGCTGTCCGCCTGGTCCGCGAAACCGGCAATCTGGCCACGGTCGCACGCGACCTCGATCTGACGGCGAGTCCGCTTCACCGTTGGATGAAACAAGCCGAAATCGACGAAGGTCGCGGCCGCGAAGGAGCCCTGACGAGCCAGGAACGCGAAAAGCTGACCAGGCTCCGGCGCCGGGTTCGCACGCTCGAGCTAGCCCGGGTTATTCACCAGCTTTGCGATCGGATGGCCCAACCGGCGGCCTTCGGCCGCCTTTCGCCCTCTGGCGGCACCTTGCGACCACGGGCGTCCTCGTTGACCTGTTCAAGGTCGACTGTGGATCCCGCGGCCTCAAAGCACCACCAGGCGACGACTTGGGCTCGTCTGCTCGAATACCTGATCAACGCCTCTCCTGCGGTATCGTCGCGTTCGCCGCGTGGCCTGCCCCCCACCCGATGAGCGCCGAACCCTTCGACCAACACGCCGAGTCCGTCTTCGCGCGCTTCCTCGCCGAGCGCGAGGAGAACGAGTCCGTGGGTTTCGAGAGCTGGTGCGCGCGTCAGCCCGAAGTGCAGGCCGCGCCAGATCTCGCGGCGCGGCTCGCGCGGCTGTTCAGCGCGTGGGATGCGCTCGCTCGCGAGCTCGAAGCGCCGCGGGGCCGCGACGTGCTGGCGAGCTTCTTCCGCCCGCGCGCTCAGGAACGCGGCGGCAAGCGCCCTGCGCCGACCGAAAGCGCCTTGCGCGCCGGCCAACAGATCGGCCCGTTTGTCCTGCAGACCTTCATCGCGCAAGGCGGCATGGGTCAGCTCTGGGTGGCGCTCGATCAGGAGCTGCGCCGCCAAGTCGCACTCAAGCTCGTGCTGCCCGGGCGCGTCGACCTGCGCAACGTCGAGTTGTTCGCGCGCGAAGCACGTGCGGGTGGCCGGCTCGCGCACCCGAACATCGTCACGACGCTCGCGCACGGCAGCGACGGCGGCCTGGCGTGGATCGCGCAGGAGCTGGTCGAGGGCTCGTGGACGCTCAAGGACTTCCTCGACGAGCTGCGCGCGGCGGACGCGGTTCCGAAGGACTACTACCCGAAGGTCGCGGACCTCGCGGCGCAACTCGCCGACGCACTCGCTGCGGCGCACGAGGCGGGCGTGATCCACCGCGACGTCAAGCCGCAGAACGTGCTCATCGCGCCCGACGATCGACCGAAGTTGACCGACTTCGGTTTGGCGCGTGTGGTTGACGACTCGGTGCTCTCGCGCAGCGGCGACTTCGCAGGCACCTATGCCTACATGAGCCCCGAGCAGGTCACGGGCAAGCGCATGGGCCTCGACCACCGCACGGACGTGTTCAGTCTGGGCATCGTGCTCTACGAACTCCTGACGCTGCGCCGCCCGTTCGAAGGCGACACGACACACCAGATCGCCGCGAGGATCATCACCTTCGATCCGCCGGACGCGGCCAGGATCCGCTCGCAGTGCCCGCGTGATCTGGCGGTGATCTGCGCGAAGGCGCTGGAGAAGGACCCCGATCGGCGCTACCAAACGATGCGGGAATTCGCGGCGGACCTGCGCCGGCACCTTTCGAACGAGCCGATCCTTGCGCGGCCGTCGGGGGCCTGGACACACGCCGTCAAGTGGGTGAAGCGCCACCCGGTGGTGAGTTCGTCGGGCGCGGTGGCGGGGCTGGCGTTTGTGATCGTGGCGGGACTGCTCGTGGAGAACGTGCGCACGAACGACAAGCTCGGACAGGCGAACACGGCGCTCGAGCGCTCGAACACGGACCTGTCGGACCAGACGCGCCTCGCGCAGGACAACGCGACTCTGGCCGAGCGGCGTGCTGGCGAGACCGCCGAGCAGGCGCGGATCGCGGAGGCCAATGAGGAGCTGGCCAAGTCCAACGAGGCCGCGGCGACGCGCGAGAGTGAGCGGGCGGACGAAAAGGCGCGGGAGGCGAACGACGTGCTGTCGTTGTCGGCGGTGCAGGACCTGCAGGACTTGCTGGATCGCGCGGACGCGCTGTGGCCGGCGCATCCGGAGAATCTCGCCGGGTATGAGTCGTGGCTGGCGGACGCACGCGAGCTGATCGAGGGTCGCCCGGACGATGACGCGCGCGGGATCAAGTCGAAGCCGAGTCTGGAGCAGCACAAGGCGAAGCTCTTGGAGATCGAAGCTCTGGCGTTGCCGCAGACGGTCGAGGAACGGACTGCGGAGCGCGCTGCGCATCCGCGTGCGAAGGAGCTCGCGGAGGCTGGTGCTCGGTTGCAGTGGATGCAACGCATGCTGGGCGAAGATGCCTGGCCGAGTGAGTCGGAGATCGAAGCGCAGCTCGCGGTTGAGAAGCTGCCGACCGACGCGGATGGCTTGAACAAAGTGGCTTGGCCGCTCGTCGACACGGACAAGCCTGTGTACGGGAGCGAGGTACGCGGCCTGTTGTTGGCGCATCGCGCGGTGGCGGCTGCGCCGCAAGCGCAGCGGCACATGCTGCGGGACACGCTGGCTTGGGCGTTGTTCCGTACAAGTCGTTTCGAGGATGCGTTGAGCGAGGCGCGTCGCGCGCTGGCTGAAGCGCCGGAAACGTCGGGGTCCGAGTACGCGGGCTACGTGAAGAAGCTCGAGGAGGCGGTGAGCGGTTGGCGGGGCGACGACGGATCGCTGCTCGCGGCACGCCGCGCGGAAGCGGCGCGGATTGCGAGCGAGGTCGCCGCTCTCGAAGTCGAAGTGAACAGACGCAAGACGTGGAGCTTCGCGGACGGCGAGGCGCGCTGGTGGCACGTGCAGCTCTCGAAGCTCGTTGCAGACTTGGAGTCTTTGCGGGATGCCAAGACGGGCCTCTTCTCGTCGGGGATCTCGGAGGCGCGTGGCTGGGGGATCGTGCGTCGGGCAGAGTTCGCGCGTTTTATCGAGGAACGCACTGTCAGCGGTGAGGACGCCAAGCGCCGTTGGTCGGAGGCGATCGCCGCGATCGCGAGCTCGCCGAAGTACGGGGGTCTGCAGCTCACGCCGCAGTTGGGTCTGTTGCCGATCAGCGCGGATCCTGATTCGGGGTTGTGGGAGTTCGCGCACTTGCAGACGGGCGATGTTGCGGAGCGCGGCGCGGACGGGAAGCTCGTGCTGACGGACGGCATGGGTTTGGTGTTCGTGCTGATCCCGGGTCGGACGTTTGCGATGGGCGCGCAGTCGGACCCGGCGGAGGCGAACTTCGATCCGCAGGCCGCGGCCAATGAGTCGCCGGTGCACGAGGTGACGCTGGATGCGTACTTCCTGTCGAAGTACGAGCTGACGCAGGGTCAGTGGGAACGATTCGTGGGTCGCAACCCGAGCCAGTACCGACCGGGAGTGAAGTTCGGTCAGCAGTCGGTGACGCTGCTGAATCCGGTGGAGCAGGTCTCGTGGACCGACTGCACACAGGTGCTGGGTCGGATCGGCCTCGAGTTGCCGACGGAGGCGCAGTGGGAACGGGCGGCGCGCGCGGACACGTCGAGCGTGTGGTGGACGGGTGACGAGAAGGAGACGCTCGCGGGCGCTGCGAACCTGGCGGATGCGTACTGCAAGTCGAACGGCGGGCCGTCCTCATGGTCGTACGAGGAGTGGCTGAACGACGGCACGGTGGCGCACACGAGGATTGGTTCGTACCGCGCGAACGCGTACGGGCTGCACGACGTGGTGGGCAACGTGTGGGAGTGGTGCCGCGACGGCTACGGCGGCTACGACCAGCCGGTGCGTGCCGGTGACGGTGAACGCCAGGTGACTGGCTCCGCCTCCCGCGTGCTCCGCGGCGGCAGCTTCACCGATGCCGCTTCGAGTGCGCGCTCGGCGTACCGCAACTCCTACACGCCGGAGTCCCGCTCCAACTCCCTCGGCTTGCGTCCCGCCAGGGCATCACGCCTTTCTCCTTCACCACTTCACCCATCGGGGAAGTGACTTGGCCCGTTGCCAGGCGCGCGGCCGACCGGCGTGCGTAGCCGCCAGGGGAGGCCGAGCGCCGGGGCACTTGCGCGAACCGTGAGTTTTTCCGATTTTCCTGCTTTTGCCCGCGACGTTTAGGGTGGGCGGGAGGGGACTTCTGGCGGTGTGTAGTGTGCGCGCGGACCAGCCATGCGCGTGAAACTGATCACCTTTCGCTACTCGGCCGCGTTGGTCGAGGGTCGTGCGTGTCCGGACGATCCCACCACGGCCGCACCCGCCGCGAAGGAGGTCGTATGAGCACCAGCGATGGACGTCGCCCGCCGAAGGAGGCGGGACCCGAGTTGCTGGTTCTGGCGCGCTGGGAAGAACGCTCGGGTTGGTTGCTCGAACAGACCGCGAAGTGGCCCAAGTCGGCGCGCTTCGCACTCGTCCAGAAGGTCGACAACCATGCGCTCGACGTGCTGGAGCTGCTCGTCGTGGCGCGCTACGAACCCGCGGCGCGCGCCGGTCTCCTGCGCGAGATCAACCTGCGCCTGGAGCGCCTCCGATTCCTGCTGCGCACCGCACGTAGGGCGAGCGTGATGCCCGCCAGCGGGTTCTAGACTGCGATGCGCGGCATCGACGAGACCGGGCGCATGGTGCACGGTTGGCGCGTGGCGATCGGGGAGCGCTCTTCGGTAGCGACGGCGCACCCGTTGGGGCAGACCACTGGCGCAGGATGTCGCGACGTGAGCGGGACCGCGTGGAACGAGATCTGTTCGTTCGCGAACCTGTGTCGCAGCGCGCGACGTGCCGCACGAGGCAAGCGGCACGTGCGTGGGACGGCGGCGTTCCTCGAGCGGCTTGAACCCGCCTGTCTCGACCTCTCGCGGCGCCTCGTCGAAGAGTCCTGGCGACCGTCGCGGCCGACGGTGTTTGTCATCCGCGACCCGCAGTTGCGCGAGATCAGCGCGGCGCCCTTCGAGGACCGCGTCGTACACCATGCGCTCGTCGACCCGCTCGAAGAGCGCTTCGACGCGGCCCTGGATCCGCGGACGTTTGCGTGCCGGCGCGGCAAGGGCACCCTGCGCGCCATCGAGCATGCGCGTGCGCTCGTGCGGACCCGGTCGTACTTCTTGAAGCTCGACGTGGCACCACTGCGATCGAGGCTCCCAGTACGCGAGCCGTGCTTACCGCAAGCTGCTCGCGCTGCACGGCATCGAATGCAGCATGAGCCAAGCCGGGAACTGCTACGACAACGCCGTGATCGAGAACTTCTTTGGAACCTTCAAGCAGGAATGGGCCCATCAACACCAGTGGTCAGGGCGCACCGATGCGCGGCCAGCAACGCACGACGACATCGAGGTCTTCTACAACCGCCAACGGCTCCATTCGGCGCTTGGGTACAAGACCCCGGCCGAGGCCGATTCGGACACAGCCTGATGAGGACCTCTCAACCACTTGGGAGTCGCCTACCCCTGGACACCCTTCTGGGGGGGCTCCGCCCCCGCACCGCCGCGCTTCGCTCCAGCCAGCTTGAGCGCTGGCTTCGCGCGGCTCCCCCAGAAGCGCGGCTGCGTGCCGCACTTCACCGCCGTTGGATCGTCTTACTCTCCTGAACCACCTCTATCCCAGGTGTCCGACGAACCCAGGGACGGTCACCCAAGACCTGGCCGCTGCCAAGGACGCCGCTGTGGCCGCGCCGCTTGAACTTCGCGTCGAACGGGCCCCCCCGGTTTGCGCTCGGGCCACACCCTCCCAGCCCTACCGCCGAGCCGCAGCACCCCCCGGCGACCACGCCCGCAAGCGCGCGGGCCGAAGGGGTGCCAGCGCGGCCTATACTGCCTGCTGGCGCCCGCGCGCCACACGCGACCCGCGCCCCTGGAGGTGGCCGCGCCTGCCCCGCCGGGTGGGTGTCCGCTCGGCCCTCCCCTTGCCGCGCGCCGCGCGCCGGCGGGCCCCGCCACGCCGTGCGACACCGTCCGCTTCTTGAGCTACTCCCGTATTACCGTCGCTACCGGCGGGCTTATGCGCTGGGATCGATCTTCCTTGTGGGGACGATCGCCCTGCGGCTCGTGATCCCGTGGCTATTCGGCGACGCGATGGACGACCTGCGCGGACTTGAGAGCGCGGATTCCGGGGACGGCAAGAGCTCCGCGGCGGCGCGCGCGGGACGCTTGGTCGCCATCAACGCGGCGATCATCGCGGGATCGGCGCTGGTGGGAGCGGTCCTGCGCACGGCCAGCCGCTTGCACATCCTCGGCACATCGCGGCGTGTCGTGCACGACCTGCGCGAGGACCTGTTCGCCAAACTCACGCGCCTTGCACCGTCGTACTTCCTGCGCACGAATACCGGGCAGATCATGTCGCGGGCCGTGAACGACATGAACAACGTGCAGGGCCTGACAGGCCCGGTGTTCATGTACATCGCGGAGACGGCGCTTCTGTTCGCGATCGGCCTGGGTGTGATGTTGACCATCGACCCCGCGGTCACGCTGTGGGCCGTCGCGCCCTTTCCGTTTTTCATCTGGCGTGCGCGCTCGCTCGCGAAGGTGATCCAGGAGGGCTCGCGCGCGGCCCAGGACAGCTTGGGGACGGTCAGCGACAAGGTCGCCGAGAGTCTTGCGGGTCAACTCGTCATCAAGACGTTGGGGCTCGAAGGTCCGGACTTCGAGCGCTTCGCGGTCCACGCGGCCGAATACCGCCGCCTCAACCTCGAGGTTACGACTGCGCGTGCGCGCCTGATGCCATTGATGTCGTGGCTCGCAGCGCTCGCGATCATGCTGGCGCTTGTCGCCGCCGCCCCACGGATCCACGCGGGCACGCTGACACCGGGCGAGTTCGTCAGCCTGATCTTCTACCTCCAAATGCTGGCTGCGCCCGTCGCCACGCTGGGTTTTGTGATCAGCTCGCTGGAGCGCGGTGAAGCGGCTCTCGTGCGCATTTTCGAAGTGGTCCACGCCCAGGAGGGATTGCCTGAGCGCCCCGAGCACCTGCGCCCCGATTCGATGCAGGGCGAGCTCGAAGTCAGGAACCTATCCGTCTGGCGCGAACCCGCGCCGACCGCCGACGGTGCGCCGGCACCTGCGCCGCGGCGTGTCCTTTGCGACGTCTCGTTCAAAGTCCCCGCCGGGACGACCTTGGGCATCGTCGGGCACACGGGTTCGGGCAAAAGCACGCTCGTCGCCGTGCTGGCGCGACAACTGGAGGTCGACGAAGGCCGTGTTTTCGTCGACGGCCGCGACATCACGCACCTCTCGCCGATTTGGCTGCGCCGTCACATCGGGCTCGTGCCCCAGGACCCGTTCCTGTTCTCCGCCACCCTGTCGGAAAACGTCGCCCTCGGCGTGCGCGACGCCACGCCGGAGCGCATCCAGACGGCGGTGAAGATCGCCCGGCTCGACGTGGACCTGCCGCAGTTGCCCGCGGGGCTCGACACGGTCGTGGGCGAACGCGGAGTCAACCTGTCGGGTGGCCAGCGCCAGCGCGCCGCGCTTGCGCGTGCGGTGCTCCTCGAACCCAAGATCCTGATCCTTGACGACACCCTGTCCGCGGTCGACCGCCACACCTGTGATGCGATCCTCAGCGCACTTGAGCCCGTCATGGCCGGCCGCACAACCCTCGTTGTCGCCCACCGGATCTCCACCGTCGCACACTGTGACCAGGTGCTGCTGCTGGAGGAGGGCCGCGTCGTGGAGCGCGGCACACACCGCCAACTGCTGGCCCACGGCGGGCGTTACGCGCAGCTCTTCGAAGCGCAGGCGCGGGAACCCGATCGGATCGAGCCCGCGGACGAGACCGACTCGGCCGACAGGGTGACCGCGCCCAGCGGGCAGGAGGCAACGCCGTGAGCCGCCCGGCACCGATCGCACCGCCCCCGGAAGCCACAGGGCTTGCGGCCACCGCGCCCGCCGCGTCGTTTGGCGGCGCGATGGTCTACGACCCGGAAACCAAAAGCGCCGGCGCGTTCGAGCCGCAGCTCCTGCGCCGCCTGTGGTCGTACGTGCGCCCTTACCGCCGGCACGTGGTCCTGTCGCTCGCGCTGTTGATCGGGACCCAGGGCGCGGGGCTGCTGCAGTTTTTCCTGCTGCGACACGCCATCGACGTGCACCTCGTTCCCGCCGAGCTGCAAGGGTTCATGTGGGTGCTCGCCGCGTTGCTCGCGGTGTCGTTGGTGGAATACGCCGGGCGCCGACGCCAGGTCTGGTTGCTCGACCTGGCGGGGCAAAATGCGCTCCTCGACTTGCGCCGCGACCTGTTCCGGCACCTGCAGCGCCTTTCGTCGACCTTCTACGACCGCACACCCATCGGCAAGCTTGTGGGACGCGTCACGAGCGATATCGAAGCGCTGCAAGAGATGTTCTCGAGCGGCGTCGTCACGATCCTTGGCGACTTCGTCTTGATCGTGGCACTGGTGTTTTTCCTGCTCGTGCTCGATGCGGAGCTCGCGCTCGTCAGCTTCGTCATCATCCCGTGTCTTTTGGTGGCGACAACGTGGACGCGCAAGCACGTGCGCAAGGCCTACCAGATCATGACGTCCCGGCGCAGTCGCATGAACGCATTCCTGCACGAACACGTGACCGGGATGGCGCTCGTGCAAGCATTCGGGCGCGAAGCCGCGGCCCAAGACCAATACGGCGCGATCAACCGCGAAATGCGCGACGCCCAAGTTGACGCCGTAACCTGGGAATCCCTGCTGTCGGCGGTCACTGACATGCTCAGCGCGTTCACCACCGCGCTGATCCTGTGGTACGGCGGCCGGTTGATCGTCGGCGATGTGACGAGCGGCGCGCCGCCCGAACTTACGCTCGGAACGCTCTTCTTGTTCGTGTTCTGGATGCAGCGCTTCTTCCAGCCGCTCACGGATCTTTCGCACAAGTACACGGTCATGCAGAGCGCGATGACCGCCGCGGAGCGGATCTTCAAGCTGATGGACGTGCGCGACTTTGTCCCCGAGCGCGTGGACGCCCGCGCCCCGAGCGAAGCCCGCGGGGCGCTCCAGTTCGACGGGGTCGAGTTTGCGTACGCCGGCGGCGATAAAGTGCTGCACGGTGTCAGCTTCGCGGTGCGCCCGGGTGAAAAGGTTGCGGTCGTCGGTGCGACCGGATCGGGCAAGAGCACACTTTTGAAGCTCTTGACGCGCCTCTACGACGTGCAGGGTGGAGCGATCCGACTCGACGGCCAGGACGTGCGCGACTACCCGGTGGCGGAGCTGCGCCGCCGCGTGGGCGTGGTTTTGCAGGACGTGTTCCTTTTCGAAGGCACGGTCCTCGACAACCTGCGACTCGGCCATCCCGAGATCCCCGACGACGTGGCGATCGCCGCGGCGAACCGGCTCGGGCTCGACCGCATCGTGGCGCGTTTTGCGCGCGGTTACCACGAACCCGTTGCCGAGCGCGGCAAAAACTTCTCGAGCGGCGAGCGTCAACTGATCTCTTTCGCGCGCGCGCTCGCAGTCGCGCCGCCCGTACTGGTGCTCGACGAAGCGACGAGCAACGTCGACACCGAGACCGAGGAGCTCCTGCAAAGTGCCCTCAAAGAGCTGATCCGCGGCCGCACCGCTTTGATCATCGCCCACCGGCTGTCGACCATCCGCGACTGCGATCGCATCCTGGTGCTGGCGGGCGGGCGACTGGTCGAACAGGGGCGCCACGACCAACTCCTCGCCCTCGGCGGACGCTACCGGGAGCTCTATGACCGCGAGTACCGCAAGCAGGCGGCCACGGCGGAGGGTTGACGCCCAAGCGGACCCCCGCGCGCCCTTGTTACGGCGCCGCGGGCGGATACCCTCATCCCCCCGAGCCCGCGCCGCGCCCGCGGGATCCGCACGGCGCCAACCACCCTTTTGCACTGCCCACGTTCGCCATGGCCATCAAAGAGTTCATCGACCACCACTACCGCCACTTCAACGCCGCGGCGCTCAAGGACGCGGCTCAGGGTTACGTCACGCACCTGGACAAGGGTGGTCGGATGCTAGTGACGCTGGCGGGCGCGATGAGCACCGCCGAGCTCGGACTCTCGCTCGCCGAGATGATCCGCAAGGGCAAGGTCCATGCGATCAGTTGCACCGGCGCGAACCTTGAGGAAGACGTGTTCAATCTCGTCGCGCACGACCACTACCGGCGCATCCCGAACTACCGCGACCTCACGCCGGCGGACGAGAAAGCGCTCGAGGACCGCGGCCAAAACCGCGTCACGGACACGTGCATCCCGGAGGAGCAGGCCTTCCGCGCGATCGAGCACCACATCCTCGACCTTTGGCAACGTGCCGATCGCGCTGGCGTGCGGCATTTCCCGCACGAGTTCTTCTACCAGTTGCTGCGCGAGAAGCTGCAGGCGAAGGACTTCCAGATCGACCCCAAGAATTCCTGGTTGATGGCCGCCGCCGAGGCCCATCTGCCGCTCTTCGTGCCCGGTTGGGAAGACTCGACGTTGGGCAACATCTTCGTCGCGCATGTGCGCGCCGGAGACCTGAAGCACTTCACGACCGTGCGCGCGGGCACCGAATACATGGGTGCGCTGATCGAGTGGTACCTCGCCCAATCCGCGAGCACAAAACCGGGTGATCCGGGGATCGGCTTCTTCCAGATCGGCGGCGGGATCGCCGGCGACTTCCCGATCTGCGTCGTGCCGCTGATCCACCAGGACCTCAACGAGCCATGCCCCTACTGGGGGTATTTCTGCCAAATCAGCGACTCGACGACCAGCTACGGCTCCTACTCGGGCGCCATCCCGAACGAAAAGATCTCCTGGGGCAAGCTCGCGATCGACACGCCCAAGTTCGTGGTCGAGTCGGACGCCACGATCGTCGCCCCGCTGATTTTCGCTTACGTGCTCGGGTGGTAGAGCGCGCGGGCGCCGCCAAAACATGAGCGCCACCCTGGCACCCGCGTTCGGGGACCAGGGTGGCGCTCGCTTTGCGGCGCGCCCCAGGCGGGCGCGCGCCGAGCCCGTCAGGAATTCTTGCGGCTGCTCGACTTCGCGTACTTGTCGTCACTGCCTTCCTGGGAGCTGCTCGAACCCACGATCGAGGCCGATCCACCGCTGGTGGAGCCGGAGCGCGACGAGCTGGAGCTGTTGCCCGAACGGGAGTTCGAGGAGCCCATTTTCGACTCGGACTCCGAGTCCGCATCCGAATCTGAGCCCGAGCGCGACGATCCCTGGGAGTCGACGCGCAGTTGGTTCATGACGTCCTTGACACCGTAAACGTCCGACGCGCAGTCTTCGGCGCAGCGCTTCGACTGGCGGTCGGGCACGGAGCCCGACAGGGTCACGACGCCTTCCTTGGCGCTGACTTCGATCTCGGTCGCGTCGACATCGTGGTCGTGTTCGAGCTTCTGGCAGACATCCTCTTTCACTTGGTCATCGGACCGGCGGTAACCCTTCGGGCCCTTGCCGGCGTGGGAGCTGCGCCCGCCCCCTGTCGACTCTGAGCCGGAGCCGGAGCCCCCGCCGGAGCCGCCCTGCGAGCCCCACTGGGACACGCCGGACGAACCCGGCTGGGAGCCCCACTGGGAGCCGCCCTGCTGCGAACCACCCCAGCGGATGCCGCGGCTGCCGCCCTGCTGGCTCCCGCCCTGATCGCCACGCCGTTGGCCCTCGTCGCCGGACTGGCCGCCGCCGGAGCCTTCGTAACCCTGGGAGCCGCGCCCGGAGCCTTCGAAGCCGGAACTCTGGCCGCCCTGGTAGCCACCCTGGTAGCTGCCACCTTGCGGGTAACCGCCGCGGGATTCGCCGCCGCCCTGGCCGCCACCGCCCTGGCCCCCGCCGCCCTGGCCGCCACCGCCCTGGCCGCCGCCGCGCTGTGACCCGCCGCGCTCGCCGTCGCGACCGCTGGTGCTCCAGTTGGACGATCCACCGCTACCGCGATTTTCGTTCAAGGAGCGGTTCCAGTCGTAGTCCTGACGGAAGGGTTGGCCCGGCCCATAGGAGCCCTCGCCAGCTTGCCCTTGCTGTCCCTGCGCGCGTTGTTCGTCCCAGTTGCCTCCGCGTCCGCGGTAACCCTCGTCGCGATCACCGGACTGGGTCTGCCAGCCTCCGGGGTAGGTGTCTTCACGCTCCTGTCCCCAGCGGCCGGGACCGTACTGGCGGTCCGCTTGATCACGCTGGCCGCGACCGCCTTGATCGCCGCGGGACTGCTCCGACTGGTGGCGGCTGGAATCGCGGCCCTCACGCTCGTGGGACTGCATCGGATGCCGATTTTCGTTGTGGTTCATTTGAGGTTCTCTAGCGGTGGAAGTGGGATTGAAAAAGGGAATGCTGTGCACCCCCACGGCGTGTGCGCTCAGGCCGCAGTCGTTTGTCCGCCAAGCAGTGCGAGGATTTCTCCCGTCACGTAGGAGGAATCCGCCTCGGATGCGAAGAAGACGAAGGCCGGAGCGATTTCTTCGGGCTGTGCGGGTCGCCCCATCGGCACATCGGCGCCAAAGTCGGTGACTTCACCGGGCGCGCGTTCCGCGGGGTTCAACGGCGTCCACACCGGTCCCGGCGCGACGCAGTTGACGCGAATGCCCTGTTTCACAAGGGACTGCGCAAGCGCCTTGGTGAAAGCGTGGATCGCGCCTTTTGTTGCGGAGTAGTCGATCAGTTCCTTGCTGCCCTCGAAGCCGAGGATTGAACCCGTCTGCACGATCGCCGAGCCACGCGGCATGTGCGGCACCGCCGCTTTGACCATGAAAAAGTAACCGTCGATGTTCGTGCGGAACGTTTTGTTCCACTGTTCCAGGGACAGGTCGCCGAGGCTCTCCTGGTGACACTGGTAGGCCGCGTTGTTGACGAGGATGTCGATGCCGCCGAAGCGCTCGATGCACCTTTCAACCGCCTGTTCGCAGAACTCAGGGTCCACGACATCGCCCGGAAGCAGCAGCGCTTCACGCCCTTCCGCCTCGACGGCACGCTGGGTTTCCTCGGCGTCCGACTGTTCCTCGGCAAGGTAAACAATCGCGACATCGGCGCCTTCGCGCGCATACAAGACGGCCACGGCGCGGCCAATCCCCGAATCGCCGCCGGTGATGAGCGCCGCTTTGCCGTCGAGCTTGCCCGCGCCCTTGTAATGCGGCGCTTCGAAGCGCGGCCGCGGGTCCAGTTCGGACTCGAGCCCCGGGGGCGTCATGTTTTGCTTGGGGAAGGGCGGTTTGGGCTGCGCGGCCGATCGTTTCGCCGCCGCGTTCCCCGCGGTCTTGTTCGCGGTCTTGTTCGATTGCGCGTTCTTGGAAGAGGTCCCCTTGGACGATGCACCCTTCGACGGCGCATCCTTCGACGGCGCATCCTTCGACGGCGCGCTGCCCGGGCGGTTCGCCGAAGTAGACGAGAGCCGTTTGGGGCTGGACGGATTTGCGGTTTTTTTATTCGAGGCAGCCATGGAGATTCGTGCGCGCTGCGCGTGGAAGGGGTGGCGGCGTGGGGAGCGGGAACTTTGGCAAGTCCTGTGCCGACCGCACGTCAAGAGATCCTCCGCTGTGCGCACGCGCTCTCGCCGCCTCCCGCTACCGCGCGGTAGCCGCCGCGCGCGGCTTGCGGCGATCGGCGGTGAAGATCTTGCACGTCGCCGCTGCAAACGTGCACCCGCTGCAAGTGCGTCGGCCCGCGCGCGCTCGGGGTGCGAAAGGATCGCGCATTCGGCATTCGCGCCGAAGCATCCCGCGGACGCTACGCCCGCAATCTAGATCGCGTTCCCTAACCTGTCGATTCCGCGGGTGTGCCCAGCGCGAGCCAATCCCGCGGCACGAGGTAGCGCTCGTAGAGCGCGGCTTCGGGGGTATTCGGTTCGGGATGCCAGTCGTAGCGCCACGTGCAAAGCGGCGGCAGGGATGCGAGAATCGATTCCGCGCGGCTACCCGCCTGCAGCCCAAAACGCGTCCCGCGGTCGAACGCGAGGTTGAACTCGGCATAACGACCTCTGCGGTAGAGCTGAAAGTCGCGCTCGCGCTCGCCGAAGGGCTGCAACTTGCGCCGCGCAAGGAGCGGCATGTAAGCGCCGATGTACGCGTCTGCGACCGAACGCATCAGCGCAAAGCCACGCTCGAAACTGCCCAACTCGGCGGGACCCTGGTCGTCGTAGAAGATCCCGCCGATGCCGCGCGGCTCCCCGCGATGCGGCAAGTGGAAGTAGGCATCACAGGCCAACTTCCACTCCCGATAACGGCCCGGAACCACCGTCTCTACGGCCAACTTCGCGGTCTCGTGCCAGTGGATGCAGTCTTCGTCGAAGCCGTAGATCGGCGTGAGGTCGAAACCGCCGCCGAACCACCAGACCGCTGGCTCGCCCGACTTCGAAGCGACAAACGCACGCACGTTGGCGTGGCTGGTCGGCGCGAAGGGATTGCGCGGGTGCACGATCAAAGACACGGACACCGCCTCGAACGCGCGACCCGCCAGCTCCGGCCGGCGCACGGTTGCTGCGGCGGGCAAACTCGCACCGCGTGTGTGGCTGAACATCACCGCGGTTTTTTCGATGTGCTGGCCGCCTTCCAGCACGCGGGGCCGCGCGCGGCCACCGCGCTCGCCGGGCAACTCGCCGCGCAGAAAAAGGCGGTCGCTGTCCTGCTCTTCGAGCGCACCGCAGATGCGGTCCTGGAGGCCCTCCAGGTAGGTCCGAACCGCATCCATCGACGTTGCTGCACCCGCCGCATCCGAACCTTCGCCCGAGCGTTCTTCGACCATAGGGCCGAGGATAGCGTCTCGCGCCGATCGCTCCGCGGCGCTCGGCGCCGCGCTCCCGAACCGCGGTCAGGACGGGCGTCGTGCCTCGCGTGCTGCCGCGTGCTCCCACGTTCAGTCCGGCACGCCCCGGCGCCAGGTGTTCGCGAGCGAGTCCGCGTACTCGTTCCAGCGATGCCCAGCGTGCGCCCGGATCCAGCGGATCTGAACTCCGGGGCGCGCCTGCGCGAGGCCGTACAACCGCTGGACGAGGTCGAGGTTCGCGATCGGACCCTCTTTGCGCTTCCAACCCCGCGCCGCCCAACTTTTGCACCACGTGTTGACCGACTGCACACACAGGTTGCTGTCGGAGTGCACAACTTCACTGCTGTCCTCGGGCAGCATCGCAAGGGCCTCGATCAGCGCGCGCAATTCCATGCGGTTGTTCGTGGTGGCGCCCTCGGCCCCGTGGCGCTCCCCTACAACCGCTCCCCCTTTCACCCACACGACGCCCCAGCCCCCGGGACCGGGGTTCGGATGGCAACTGCCGTCGGTGAAGAGCCCGTCCTGGCCGGGATCGGGATAAAGCGCCAGCACCTGCGCGGGCGAGAGCGCGCCCTCGCTCGCGAGCCGGGCGATGTGCCCACCCACAGGCACCTTCTTTTTGGGGCTGTGCGTGTGGCAGTACCGCGGTTTCCAACCAGGGTACTTGGCGAGCGTTTTGTCGGTCACTTCGAAGGCGGCGCCGCAGGTCTGGCATGCAAAGCTAGGCATCGCCGACGAGCATAACGCGCGCGGCCGGTCAAAGCGGGTGGCTCCCGTCAACGCACGAGTCGGCCGTCCGCGAGCGCACGCACGCGCCCCGTCGCGACGAGGTGCGCCAGCGCGAGCTCGAGGCGCTCGCGCACGCGGCGGCCGAGCGCTTGGAAACCGAACAACCGGCGCAGATGCGCGAGCAGAGGCTCGATCGGGCACGCCCCGCTCGCCGCCAACAGTTCGAGTGCCGCGGCTTCGATTTCGATGAGCGGGAGGTGCTCCGCATCGCGACGCGACTCCTCACCGTCGCCAGGCACGCGGTAGGAAGTCCATTTGGACGGCGCGGCGTCGCGGGGCCATAACAGCGTCCGGCCTGGCGCCAGCGCATCGCCCTGCGCCGGCGTGGCTACATCCGAATCCGCGGCGGAGGGTTCGAGCGTCCGCGCGGACGGCACACGCGCGAGCGCACGGGCGATGCGATCGATCGCTTTCTGCGTCACGCGCCCAAACCCGCACGCACGGGCGACCCGCTCCGCTGCGAGTTCGAACAGAATCGGCCCCTCGGCCTCCACGACCTCGAGCAGCGCTTTGCCGAGCAGAACGTCGGCCCACGGTTCGTAGAAGCGCTCCCGGGGAACCGGGGGACGTTTAGAGCGCCACGCGCGGTAGCGGGGTGCATCCGCGCCGGGGACGTCGAGCGCGCGCTCGTCCGCCTCTGGGGTGTCGCCCGCGAATTCGGGTTTTGGCTCGAGCACGGCAGTGGCTTCCGGGCCCTCGAAGCCCGCGTACACCTCGCGCGATTCCCCCACGGCCTCTGGATCGGCGGACGCTGAAACCGCCGCGCGTTGACGCGCCGCTGCTTCACGCGCCACGCGCGCCAAGCGTGCCGCGCATAGCCCGACCGCGATTGCGCGCTCCAAGCGCTCCAACTCGCGTTGGGGTTGCTCCATGAAGTCCTGGGACCACACACGCTCAAGGCGCCACCCAAGACGCTCAAGCACCTCGGCGCGCAGCCGATCGCGGTCGCGCGCCGATCGCGCGGCGCGGTAGTTTGCGCCGTCGCAGCCGATGCCGAGCACAAACGTGCCCGGCGCGTCGGGGTCGCGAACAGCGATATCAACGCGGAAACCGCCGCAGCCCACTTGTGTTTCGACGTGGTGGCCGCGCGCGCGCAGTGCGTCCGCGAGTGCATCCTCGAGCGGTGCGGAGCGCGGCGTTGGGCGGGCCGCGCGCACTTCCGCCTCGAGGGCAACGGGGCCGCGCTCGGCAAAGTCAAGGAACGCCTTCAGGTCGAGCACACCGCGCGCGCGTGTGCGGTTTTGGTCGATGCCCGGCGCGCTTAGACTCGTGAAGACGATCAGTTCGCGCCGCGCACGCGTGACCGCAACGTTGAGGCGTCGCTCGCCACCCGCCTGGTTGAGCGGGCCGAAGTTCATCGCCGTGCGGCCCGACCGGTCGGGGCCGTAGCAGATCGAGAACAGGATGGCGTCGCGCTCGTCACCCTGGACGTTTTCGAGGTTCTTGACGAACACCGCTTCGGGATTGTCGTCGCCGACGTGGAAAAAACGCTCGAACTCCGGACGTTCGCGCCGCAGCGCGTCAAGCAGGTCCTCGACGAGCTTCTGTTGGGGGCTCGAGAACGTCACCACGCCGATGGAACGGCGGGACAGCTCGGGATCGGCAAACCGGCGGGCAATTTCCGCAACGACGGCTTCGGCCTCGATCGGATTGGTGCGTGTGCGAGCGCGGTCGTATACACCGTGGACGTGGCGCAGGGCAAGACCCAGGTTGTCAACGCTGGACGCCGCCGAGGGGAACGTCGCGAGCTTGCCCTCGTAATAACGCCGGTTCGAAAAATGGATCAGACTTTCGTGTTGGCTGCGGTAGTGCCATTCGAGGCCAAGTCGGGGCAGACCCGCCGCACGCGCTTCGTCCAGCACACTTTCGAGCTCGTCGGGAAGGTCGAGGTCCACATCGTCCTCATCGATGTCCGCGGCACTCGTGCGCTCAAAGAACCTTGTCGGCGGAAGCTGTTTCGAGTCCCCGACAACGATTGCTTGGCGGCCGCGCGCGATCGCGCCGATGGCGTCCCACGTGGGAATCTGCGAGGCTTCGTCGAACACGACGACGTCAAAATCGAACGCACCCGGGGCGAGGTACTGCGCCACCGAACTCGGGCTCATCAGGAAGCAGGGCTTCAGCCGCTGCACCTGCGAGCGCGCGCTTTCGAGCAGCCGCCGCACCGCGAGGTGGCGTGTCTTCTTTTCCGCTTCGCGCCGTAGGATGCCAAGTTCGCTGCCATCGACCGCGGCCGACGCGCGCGGAGCACGCGCAAACAGCGCCGCACGCACGCGCGCACGGTTGCCGGCCGCCACACGGTCGTCGAGTACGTGGAACCGTTTGATGTGCTCCTCGTGCTCGGACCGCAGGAACTGGCCCAACTCGGGGGCAGCAGCGCGGCGGTACTCCAACACGGCGGAAGCCAGCGCGCGTTCGAAAGCGGCCTCGAGGTCCTTGGGCAACAGTTCCCCGCGATCGAGGGCGTACGCGAGTGGAGCAAGGCCTGCGTCCAAAAGCTCCCGACGGCGCCGGCGCCACAGCGCCCACGTGCGAAGGTGCGGGAGCGCCGCGGCCATGCGCTCAGCCCGTGGTCTAAAAGCCTCCAGCAGCGCTTTGGCCGTGGGATCACGCCACGGATGGTCGGCGTCGAGTTCGAGCGCGCGTGCGAGGTCCGCCCGGGCGCACTCGAATGCATGCAGCGCGGCGCTGGCGCGCTCGAGCGCTGCCGACCGCGCGGGGTCGACCGGTTTGGCGAGGCTCGCGACGACTGCGCTCGCGAGTTCGCCGGCATCGCGCGCGGCGGCGCTCGCCCAAGTTGAAAGACGAACGAGACTGTCCCAGTCCGCCTCGCCGTCGCGCCACAGCTCCCCCACCCGTGCGCGGGCGTGGGTGCCGTCGGCGAGGAGCTGTGCGTCGAGTGCGCGACGCTCGACCTCTTTTGCGATCGCTTCCGACAAAACGTCCAGATCGAGCGTGGTGTCCCCTCCCATCAACGCCGCGAGGGTTCGCCTGGGGCCGCGCGCGCGCCACCAACGGACGGGACCCCAGGACGCTTGTGCAAGCTTCAGCGCCGCGCCGAGGTGAGTAACATCGGCGGTTTTGAGCGCGGGGGAAAAATGCGCGGCGAGTTCCGCGGCGAGCGCGTCGCGCCGTGACCCCAGCGTGCACCAACCGCGCACACGCGCGTCGCTGGCCGCCGCGCCTTCACGCACTACGGCGCCAAGCAACGCCGCCGCGCCCACGCGTTCGGTCTCGCTCAACCCAAAGATTGCGCGCAGCGCGGCGCTCAACTCCGCGAGCTCCGCGCGCGACGCCGCGCCCAGCTCCACGCCAAGATCGGCCGCGATCGTTGCACACGCCGTCAGCGCTTCCCGCGCGGTCCGCGCACCGCTTTCGAGGAGATCACTTCCGACGGGCTCTGCGCGATGGGTGCGCGCGCCGCTGGCCGGCCCTGGAGCCCCCTGCGAGATCGACGCGCTCTTCGGGTCCCGCAGGCGTGTTTCGAGTTCCCGACCGGCATCCTCCAGTCCGACACCGCGCAGCGGATGCGCAGCGAGGCCACCCGCTGCAAGGTTGCCAGCTTCAACCGCGCCGTGCCGCCCCCGTGCGAGAACTTCGCGCGCTGCGTCGATCGCTTCGGGTGTCTGGGCCGCGAGGTCCGCGGGCGCTGCTTCCCCCGGCTGGGTCCGCCACACAACATCCGCGGCGTCGGCGTTCGCGCTGAGGACGTCAAGCGCACGCCGTGCGCTCCAACCGCAGGGTGCCACTTCATGCAACGCTCGCGCGTAACCGTTGAGCGCAGCGCGGGCCGCACCGAGCGCGTGGGCAGCGCGCTCGAAACCCGCCGCGCCCTCGGGCGCGCGCGCATCGAGCGCCGTCCCCAGCGCACGTGCGACATCGGCTTTGCGCGTTTTGTCGGAGTGCAGTTCGAGGCAGTATTCCGAAAGTCCGAGCACGTCAAGCCGTGTGTGCACCACCGACAGCGCCGCGATCTTCTCCGCGACAAACAGCACGCTTTTGCCCGTGAACAGCAAATGTGCGATCAGGTTCGCGATCGTTTGACTTTTGCCGGTTCCCGGCGGGCCTTCCAGCACGAAACTCTTGCCCTGTGTGGCCGCCAACACCGCGGTCAACTGCGAGGCGTCCGCGGAAAGCGGGCACGCGAGCGTGTCGGGCGCAACACGGCCGTCCAGATCGAACACCGCGGTTTCCCATGTGGCAAAATCGCCGTCGAAACTCCGATCGGGGCGTTCGATCAAGTGGCTGGCGACAGGACTCGTCGAAAGGTGCTCGCGCAGGGCCTCCAAGTCCTTCCACATCAGGAACTTGGCGAACGTCAGGAAGCCGAAGGACGCATCCTCGACCACACGCCAGCGCGGAACGTTGACGATCGCGGCGCGCATCCGTTGCAGCAGCAAACCGACGTCGATGCCGCTTGCATCCTCGGGCAGCGGATCCAGTCCCGGCACTTCAATCGCCCGTTCCGTCGCAAGCCATTCGAGGAGCGTGGCGTTGAAGCGCGGTTCCTCAGCCGAGCGGCGCAGGCGGAAGCGATCCGCAGCACCGGAGCGCACAAGTTCAACCGGCACGAGCAACAACGGCGCTCGGAATATGCGCTCGCTGCGCTCCGTTTCGGTCCATTCAAGGTGCCCGAGCGCGAGGAACAGCCCGCTCGTCCCGCCTTCCTCGAGCGCGACGCGCGCACGCCGCCACACATCAACCAGGCGCGGACCCAACTCTTCGGCCGGCCCGGCGCACGGCAACCGTCCCGCCGCCAACTCCGCACGCAACAGCTTTGCGCGCACCGCGGGCTCAATCGGGCGATCGGATGCCACCGCAAGCTCCACCGGCAACGGACAGAGCGCCAGTTCGTCACCGCCAAGAAGTGTGCCGCAAAGCTCGCGCAGCGGCGGCGCTTCGAGCGCAACGGCAAAACGTGTCGGCTTCGAGTTCAAATGCCGATTGCGCAGCGTCAGATCCAAAAGACGTCGGCGCCAACGGTCGATGCGACCCTGCGGTGTGGGTGCAATGGGCGCGCTGTCCGCGTGCACAGCGGCACAGGTCGCGGGCGCCAGAGGTTCCGAATGGACTGCGGCAGGCAACTCGGCCGCCTGAACTATCGCCGCGCCATGCGCGCGCAGCGGCAAGGGCCGCACACCGCCGTCGCGTGCGCGCTGCACGTCAAGCACGGCGCGCACATGTCCCGGTTGTGCGCGTTCTTTTTGCAGGTGGCGCTCCGCCGCCGCTTGCGCGTCGGCGAAGTTCTGCCCCACGTGTGTCGCGAGGGTCGGGTCAAAGAGCAGTTGTTGGCCGAGTGCTACGCGTTTTTCAAGCGCCGCGCCATCGTCGGTCAACGGATCGGCGAAGTTCAGTTCCTCGAGCCAAACGCCCGTGAATGCGTGTCCCTCGACGATGACAATTAAGGCGTGCAGGCCAATCTGCTCGAGAACCGCGGCCGCCGCAACCGCAAGGTCGAGGCATGTCGCAAGGCGTTCTTCGGCAATGCGGTCGGGTGTGCGGATCTTTTGACCCGACTGTTCAAAGCTGGCGGGCGGATTGGCGTAACCGATGCCCTCGGCGGCAAGCGCAGCGAACACGGCTTCCGTCTGCACGATCACCGCTGCGGGCGACTTGCTTTGGTATCCGTCGAGCACACCCCCGCGAGCCGCGATCCGCTCGGCGGCCGCACGCTGCCACAGCCGCACCTGGGGATGGTTGGGCAGCACAAACGCAGCCAGCAACTCGCCCAGGTTGCCCACACCCGTCCAGTGGTCGTAAGCCTGGAGCGCGACGGGCCACTCCTGGCGCTGGATCGCGCGCGGCGTGCCTTCAAAGGTTGCATGCACAACCACGCGCCAGAGCGCGGATTCGCGCTCGACACGGCTCGCCAGGTAGTCGGGCAGAAGGGGCACCGCAGGCTCTGCAAAACGCGCCTTGTCCCCGGGTTTAAGGCGTGCAATCTCACCGCGCCACGCGGCGGCAAAACGCGGTTCGCTCTCGATCTCGACCACCAGCCCTTCGAGTTCCGCCGCGCCGACGTTTTCGACCTCGAGGTGGTGAATCGGCGCCACGCCGTTTTGCTGCGCGGCGAAGCCGAGGATGGCACGGGCGTCGAGGGTGACAGTGACCCGGGGCTCAGGGGCAGCCTCCGTCGCGACCGCCACCTCCGTCGCGACCGCCAAATCGCTTGCTGCAACGCCGTCCGCTGACGCGGCGGCCGCCGGCGGTTCGGGTTCCGGCGGGCTTTGAGTCGGCGGATCGGGCTCCGGCGCGGACGGCATGGGCCGGGAGTCTACCCCCCCGCCAGGCGGAGGGCGTGCACCGCGCGCGGCGACCTCGGCTATGCTCCGTCGGTCCCCCATGGTCCGAGTCCTGCGCATCGCGACGTGCCGTCCCCTTCCGGAACCAGATCCGGACGAGGACCTGTTGCTCCACGCGCTTGGTGAAGCGGGCATCGACGCGCGCATGGCTGCCTGGCGCGACCCGCGCGAGAACTGGGACGCGCCGATTCCGACGCTTGTGCGCTCCACCTGGGACTACATGCACATGGTGGGAGCGTTCCACGGCTGGACCGAGCGTGTGGAGCGTGCCGCACCGCTCTTCAACCCCGGGCCGATCCTGCGCGACAACATGCACAAGCGCTACCTCCTCGGCCTGGCCGCGCGCGGCGTGCCGGCCGTGCCGACGTCGCTGTTGCCCCAAGGCGCGGGCGCGCGCGCAGACGCGTGGATTGCGGATTCCGGCTTCGACGACATCGTCCTGAAGCCCGCGATCGGCGCCGCATCCTTCGGCACGCTGCGCTTCACGCGCAGCGAGCACGGAGTTGCCGCGCTCCACGCCGCGCGCCTCTGCGCGAACTGCGACGTGATCTTGCAGCCCTACCTCGCGTCCGTCGAAGGCCACGGCGAGCGCTCCCTCGTGTGGATCGACGGCGAGTTCACCCACGCGGTGCGCAAAGCGCCGCGCTTCGACGGCGGCGCGGAGTCGGTCGGCGCCGCGATTCCCGTCGCACCCGAAGAACGGGCGGTGGCGAGCCGCGCGCTAAAGGGACTCGGCGGGCTGCTCTACGCCCGGGTCGATCTCGTGCGCGACGCGGACGGCACACCCTGCGTGATGGAGCTCGAGCTGATCGAACCGTCCCTCTTCCTCGCTCAGCACCCACCCGCCCTCGCGCGGCTCGTTGCCGGGTTGGGGCGCCGCATCGCGGGCCCGGCCTGAACACACACCGCGCTTGCGCGCGCCGCCCGCTCCCCCCAAGCTGTCGGGCCATGGGATTCGACGACGCCAATGCGCTCCGCGAGGCCGACTGGAAGCGGCTCGAGGCCCTGCGCGCTCGCTTCCTCGCGGGCACGCCGGGCGCGGATTATTGGGAGGACGAAGACCTCGTCCGCACCTACGACGCGACCTTCGGCGCGCGCATCCGCTGGAAGTGGGACGGTGTCCTCGCCGAAGCAAAACGCCGCGGTTTCCCGGGCGGCCGGGTGGTGCTCGACATCGGCTGCGGCAGCGGTACGGCGGGCCGCGCGTATTTCCAGGCGTTCAACGCGGAGCCCGACGCCGAGCTGATCCTGTGGGACCGATCCCTGCTCGCCCGACGGACGGCCGCGGCACTCGCTGCCGAGGAGTTTGCGGCACGCGGTGGACCCGCCCCCAAACTCGTCGAACGGCACGCTCCGCCTACACCTAACCTCGCACCTGATGTGGTACTCGCGAGCCACCTGTTGGGAGAGCTCGAGCCCGCATTCCTCGACGCGCTCATGCCGGTGCTCGAATCGGCCCGCGCGATCATCTGGGTCGAGCCCGGCACTCCCGACCTCGCGCGGCGTGTCGTGCTTTTGCGCGAGCGGTTGCTCCCGCACTTCGCACCCGTCGCGCCGTGTCCCGCGGACACCCGCTGCCCGCTCGCGCATGGCGCGCGCGAGCGCGAGTGGTGTCACCTTTTTGCGACCCCCGCGCCGGAGGCGTTCACGAGCGCTCCCTGGCGGCGTTTTTCCGATGCGCTGGGAATCGATCTGCGCGCACTTCCGATGACCTACATCGCGATGGTGCGCCGGGACAGCGCACCGCCGATCAACTCCGCAGGACGCGCTCGCCCGCTCGGCCGGCCCAAACTCGAAAAGGGTCGCTCGCTGCTGGACCTTTGCCTTGGGACCGCGGTTGTCCGCGCGCGACTGCTCGACCGAACGGACCGCGCCATCACCAAACAGATCCACTCGCGCCGTCCGTTCCACCCGCTGCTGCAGGTCAAGCTCGAGGGCGAGCGCATCGCGCAAATCCGCACGGTGGATGCGGACGGCGACATCCACGGCGCGGATTACGGCGACGTCGACGAGTAAACAGGTCCAAACGAGCCTCCATCAACTGTTCAGCGCTCTTGGGTGAAGCGCCATGGCCGAGCCGTTCAAGAACCTGTTGAGCAAGAAGGAGGTCGCCGCTGCGCGCACACACCTCGCGCGGGTCGAGCCTGACTTCGACGGCGCCCGTTTTGAAGCGCTCGCCCTGCGCGGCCTCGAATCACTCGAGTTGAAAGCGCGCGCAGAACACCTTTGCGCGGCGCTCGAAGCCACGCTCCCCAAATCCTTCCAACACAGCGCGGCCGCGATCGAGCGCGCGCTCGCGCCCGCGATCCTCAGTGACGATCTGGCAGCGCTGCGCACGGGCCCGCTGGGACTCGCGGGCTGGGTGCTTTGGCCGATGGGCGAGTTTGTGGCACGGCGTGGCCTCGGCGAACCCGAACGCGCGCTCGGATGCCTGCACGCGATCACCCAGCGTTTCACGGCCGAATGGGCGATCCGACCGTTCCTCGAGCAACACACAGAACTCGCGTTCCAAACCCTCGCGCGCTGGTGCGCCGACCCGAGCCTCTACGTGCGCCGCCTCGTCAGCGAAGGTTCGCGGCCGCGCCTGCCCTGGGGACGTCAGCTCAAGGCTCTGATCGCGGATCCCGCGCCCACGCTGCCGCTGCTCGCGCGCCTGCAGGACGATCCGTCGGAGTACGTGCGGCGCAGCGTCGCGAACCACCTCAACGACATCGCGAAGGACCATCCCGAACTCGTCGCGGATTGGGTCGAACGGCACGTGGACGGGGCAAATCACGTCCGAAAAGTGCTGCTGCGGCGCGCGGCGCGCACGTTGGTGAAGTCGGGCCATCCGCGCACCCTGGCCGCGTTTGGGCTCGGCCGTGCGTTGCGCGGTGATGCGGAACTCCTGATCGCGCCCCAACGGGTGCGGATCGGCGCTTCGGTGCGGCTGGCGGTACGAGTGCACTCGCGTGCGCGCAGCGCGCAGCCGCTCGAGATCGATTACGCGGTCCACCACGTCAAAGCGAACGGTGAAACGTCGCCGAAGGTGTTCAAAGGGTGGCGCCGCGAGTTGGCCGCGGGCGCCGACCTCGAGCTCGAAAAAACGCACTCCCTGCGCCGGATCACGACACGCACCTACCACCCGGGCGAACACCGCATTGAGCTGCGTATCAACGGCAAAACAGTGGCGCAAGCGACGTTTTGCCTCGGCCGCTAACGCTCCGCGGCGTTTTCCGCGATGCGCGCGATGAGCCGATCGAGGGCGTCGAGCACCGCTTCGGGATGGGAGTACGGCAGTTGGTGCCCGCCATCCTCGATCTCGCGCAGCTCGGCACCTGGAATGTCGCGGGCGAGAGCGCGCGCGTGGATGACGGGGCTGACAACCACATCCCCCGATCCCTGCAGCACGACGACAGGCAACCGGATCGCACCGTAGCGCGGCGCCTGGAGCGCGAGCTCGCGGTTCAAAAGGCGCATGTCCTCGGTGTTGGCGAACAACCGTGGGGGTGAAAGCGCGAGCGCGAGCGGCGATCGTTCGAACTGCTCTTCGACCGGCGCGGGTTCGAAACCGCGTCCGACGGAGAACGGCGCGACCACGCGCGCGATGGGGGGCAAAACCGTGCGCGCGAGGAACGGGCCCAGGTAGGGCGCTCCCGCGATCCGGTAGCCGAGGTCGGCGGGTCCCGGCCACGGGTGGCTCACCGGACCCACGAGCAACATGCCCGCGAGCTGTTCGCCGCGCTCCATCGCAAGCGCGAGCGCTACCGACGCGCCAAACGAAAAACCCACGATGATCGGGCGTTCGAGGCCAAGAGCGTCGATCGCGAGGCCGATGCGCCGCGCCTGTTCCACGGGTGCAGCGCGCTCACGCGCGTCGCCCGCGCTGTAACCGTGTCCCGGGCGGTCGAAAGCCAACGCATACCCACGCTCGCCCACCCGATCGAGCACCGTGGCGGCCCAGTCCTCGGCGCCCCCGAATGCACCGTGCAGCAGCACGATCGGGCGCGGATCGGTGCCGCCGGGCAGGCCCGTCGCGAGCAGGGCGCGCATTTCACCCGCCGCTGTGGCGACAAACAGCGCGCGGCGATCCGCGGGCTCGCGCGGGAACCGATCCCGCGCACGCGCGTCGAGCCACGCGCTGAGCACGGCGGACACCACCAGCAATGCAATCAACCACCCCATCGCGCGCACGACCCCGCGGCGCCATCGACGGGACCGCCCCGTTTTCGATTCTGATTCCCCCCGCGGGTGCGCCACGGGACGGATCCTATCCGCCCGCGAGCCCGGACACAGATCGCGCAGCCGCGCAGCGCTGTGCGGCCGGCACCCACTCTCCCCAGGGCGCGCGGTAGCCGTCAAGGCGTGTGCCGTCCCGACGCGGCGGATCAAGGTGAATACCCGCGTCGAGCGGCGGCGGATTGGCGCGCCCGCGCCAGCGCCTTCCCTCGTCGTGGTGGACCCAACAGCGTCCGTTGCCGTCGAACAGGAACACACGCACATCTCGATTGCGCGGATTTTCCGGCCACGCGTGGACGTGGAAGCCGCGCTCGGAGGCATCTGGATCCGCGTCGCGGCCGGGACCCTGGGTGTAACCGCCGCCAGTCGCTGGTAGAGCGAGCCGGAAGCGGTATTCCCCGTGCACGACGCTGCTGCCGGGTCCGTCGGCGAACGCTGCGGGCAGCAAACCCTTGATCGCCGCCGCGCCGGTGCCCGCGCCGCGGGGCGCGAGCGCTCCCGCAAGCTCCGCAAAGAAGCCCGCTTCGCCGACCCCGTCGCTGTCAAGGTCAACCCACGCCCGCGCGCAAAACTCGCTCTGTGCGGCGGCGATGGTGTCGAGCATCGCCCGCGCCTGGTCGCCACTTGCGAGCGGGTCGCTCCCGTCGGCCAATGCCGCCGCAACCGCCATCGCCAGGGCGAAGGGTCCAAGGACGATGCCAAGGAAAACGAAGGATCGACGCGGGGGGAACACGTGGGCAAGGTTCATCGACAGGACCCCGCCCGCGACTGGACACAAACGCCTAAATCCGCATCACGGACGCGCCGCAGGTTCACGCTCCAAGCCCCCTTCGTCCCGGGCTCTGCCCGATGGGCGCGCGGCCTGGAGCGCGGGCCTCCAGGCCCGCCTTGGGTCGAGCCCGCAATCCAGGTTAAACGCCGCCGACTGGGTTCAACGGCCCGTCTTCACCCTCCGACCGGGCGATCACCGCCGCGCCGCAACTGTCCGACCACACGTTCACGACGGTGCGCAGCATGTCGAGCGGCCGGTCGATGGCGAGCAGCAGCGCGGCGCCCTCCACCGGCAGGTCTAGCGCCGCCAGGATCGTGAGCATCATGACGAGCCCCGCGGAGGGGATGCCCGCAGCGCCGACACTGGCGAGGAGTGCGAGGATGACGACCAGGGCTTGGCCGCCAAGGGTCAGCTCATAGCCCCCCGCTCCGGCGTAGTACTGGGCGAGAAAAATGACGCCGATGCACTCGTAGAG
This sequence comes from Planctomycetota bacterium, assembly GCA_038246255.1. Classification (GTDB taxonomy): domain Bacteria; phylum Planctomycetota; class UBA1135; order UBA1135; genus RI-242. The sequence goes on along the minus strand of JBBRWC010000027.1, from coordinate 9,010 downwards.
CGCCGTGCCATCCATGTTGATCGTGGCGCCCAGTGGCAGCACGAACGACGTGACCTTGTTGCTGACGCGCCCGCGGTGCTCGACGGTCCGCAGGTTGACGGGCAGCGTCATGCTGGACGAGCTCGTGCTGAAGGCGGTCATCAGCGCGGGCGACATGGCCTTGAACCACGCGGTCGGACTGACACGGCCCACGGTTTTGAGCAGGATCGGCAGCGTGACGGCGGCGTGGATCACCAGCGCGGCGAGGACGGTGACCATGAACAGGAGCAGCGCCTTGAACGGAGCAAAGCCCGTGCTGGCGACCACCTTCACGATCAGGGCGAAGACGCCATAGGGCAACAGCGTCAGCACACCCTGCGCCATGCGCATCACAACTTCGAACAAGCTCTCGAAGAGCCCGCGCACGCGCCCGCGGTGCGGCTCATCGGTCCGGGTGATGAAAAACCCAAACAACAGCGCGAAGAAGATGATCGAGAGCATCGCGCCGTTGTCCTGCATGGCGCCGAAGATGTTCTCGGGCACCATGCGCTTTAGGACGGCGATGAAGCTGTCGTCCGTGCCCGTGCCCGGCGGGCTGGCGGGCGAAAGGCCGAGGCGCGCTCCGTCGCCGGGTCGGATCAGGTTGACGAGCACCTGACCCACGAGAATCGCGAGGAGCGACGTCGTCATGTAATAGCCGAACGTCTTCCCACCCAGGCGCCGCAGATCGGCCATCGATCCGATGCCGGTGATCCCGTTGATGATCGACGTCAACACGATCGGCACGATCAGCATCTTCAAGAGCGCGAGGAAGATGTCCGCCGCGAACTCGAACGGCGCTAGCCAGATGGCGCGCGGGGATTCGGGGTCCATTCCCAACGCCAACGCGACGGCGCCCGCCGCGGGATCCGCACCGGTTGGTGCGGGGTGCGGCACCATCCACAGGACTGCGCCATTTTCGCTGACGTCCAGGAGCGCCGCGAGCGCCTGTTCCGAATCGAGGGGAACCCGCACTTCGTCGGGTGTCCCCCGGTCCACGATGGCGGCTGCGAGCCGCGCTCCGGGGGCCAGCGCGCGCGCGCTCGCGGGACTCCCCTTCGCGATGGACACCACGCGCACGTGGTCCCCCTCGCTCGCGACAACCAGCCCGGTGTACGCAGGCGCTGCGAGGAGCGCCTGCATCAACATGCCAACCAGCGCACCGGCGGCCATCCACGCAAGGACCTTCCAGTGGAATCCCATGGGGCCGGATCCTACCCCAGGGTGCGGCGCCGCTACGCCGCCATGTCGCCGCGCCGCAGGACTACCGGTTCATGGCGCGACCGTCGCGCGGACGAGGTGCGAGAGCTCGATCGGCGCGCCCGGTGTCGTGACCGCGATGTTGATGCCTTGGAACGCCACATCGACACCCGCCAAGGCGGGGTTCGGCGGCAGCGCGAGCGCGAACTCGCTCGTCCCGCCCGCGGTGCCGGCCGACGCGAGCACGATGGGCCCAGGTGCGAGCGTCAACAGAACTTCGCCCAGGCCCGGCAGCAGCAGGCCGCAGCCGAAAGCGTCCGTCCCATCCGCACCGACAAAGAGGACGCCAAGTCCCACCGGGAATGCCGACGCGGTGAGTCGGAGCCCAAATGGCTGTCCCACCGCGAAGCTTGCGCTGGTCGGGCCAAGGCCGACGGGATTGCCGAAGCAGCCCGCGACCGCGGTGAAGTCGGAGGCCGGCACTTCGAATGCGCCGATGTCGACGATCGGCGCGCTCCCCGCACCACCGTCGAACGTCGCGGGCTCGTCGACGAGGCGCACAGATCCCGCGAGGTCCGTGGTGCTGCCCGCAGGCACCGCGCCAGTGTTGCCGCGGTCGATGCAGGGTGAGCCGAGCGCGGGCGCGAAGTCACCGCCCACGGCGTTGGTGAAACGCGGGTCGGCGACCCCATTGCCCGTTCCAGCGTAGCCCCCCTGCACGATCGAGTACGTGACATTCGTGCCGGTGTTGATCTGATTGGCGGCGTTGGTCGCTCCGCTCGGCCCGGCGTTGTTCCAGATCACGCAGTTGACAACCGTGGTGCCGGTCGCACCCTGGTTGCGCAGGCCCGCGACCGCGTTCACCGTGCTGTTGTTGTTCGCGATTGTGCAGCCGACAAAACGCGGATTACCGCCCGATCCCACCCACACGGCTCCGCCGCCGCCCGTGCCCGTTGAGGTGTTGCCGACAAAGAGGCTGTTGGACACGACCACGCCCGTCGTCGAGAAAATCTCGAGCGCCCCCGCGCGCGCCGCCGTGTTGCCGATGAACCGGCAGCGCTCAAAACGCACGGCGCCACCGCCGGCGATGTCGAACGCTCCACCGAAGGATCCGCCGAAGCCGCCTTCGAAGCTGCAATCGGTGAAGGTCGGAGCGGCGCCGGTATTGATGTAACCCGCAGCTCCGCCGAAGGTGGTGCGGTTCGCCAGAAACCGGCAGTTTTGGATGCGCGGCGAGACGCCGCCTATGCACAGGATGCCCGCGCCGCGGTCCTGGTTGGCCGCAGCGCCATTGGCATGCCCGCGGGCCACGACAAACCCGTCGAGCAGCGCCGAACTGTTGGTTCCCGTGGTCGTCACCACATGGAAGCTGTTGTCCGCGATGGCGCCCGCGCCGTCGTTGCCCAGGAGGTCGCCGTCGAGGATGCTCGGAGCGGTGCCAAAGGGCGGGCGCCCGGACGGGCTGCTTTCGGTGCCCAGGAACGAGCCGTAAATCTCGACCCCGTTTTTCATCGCGAACGCGACGGTCCGCGACAGCGTCTGCGTCGGCAGGTACGTGCCCTGGGCCGCAAAAACCTGATCGCCCGCCACCGCCGCGTCGAGCGCGAGCCGCAATCCGTCGGAGCCCTGGAACGCGTTGGCCCAGCTCGTGCCGTCGTTGGCCCCGGACGCGAGGTTGGCGTCGACGTAGCGAATCTCGGCGGAGGCGGCGGAGGCTGTAAAAACGAGGGCGAGCAGCGCGGGGAGCAGGCGCGCGGGGCGCCGAAAATTGAGCAGCATGGGGACGAGGGTCGGGTGCCGAGGTTGGGATGGGGGCTCCCGATTCTAGGAGCGCCGCCCACGGCGGGGCGGGCGCGGTTCCTGGTCGCTCCCCCGCCGCGCGGCGCCAGCCACCCGCAGGGGCGCCAGGCGCGGCCATTTTTTCCGCGCACCGCGGGCCCACCACCCCCGCCCAGCCACCCCGACCTGTCCAGATCGGGTTTGGTTGCCGTTGGGAGGACGGAGTCGCCGACCGTGAGGATGGGCACCGCCCCCGATCTGGGGGCACGCGGCACAGGCCGTCGCGGGGGGACAACTTGCCGGGGTGCGCTGGCTGCGCCCATCCTGGGTCCATGCATGCCCTTGCCCCGCTCCTGTTGATCGTGGTCGCGCTCCTGCCCGCGTCCACCCCCGAGGCCGTGGGCGCGGCTCCCGCACCGCCCGTGCTCCGCGAAATTCCGAACCAGAGCCTCGAGCGCTTGCTCGCCGCCGAGGTCGACGTCGTCGGACCCGTCGTCGACGTTAATACCCGCCGCGAGCGCGGCTCGGACCGCACGCTGTGGACGTTTTTGGTCGAAGTGGAACGGGTCCACGCGGGCGCGGACCTCGCGCCAGGCGCGCGCATCGAGGTGCACGCGTGGACCGAGCCGTTCCAACCCAACCGCGTCGGTAGCACCGGTCACCGGGCGACGTTTGGGGGCACGAGCGGACTTCCGCGCAATGGCGATCGGGTCCGAGTTCACGCCAAGCACGAGGGCGACGCGATCCACGCTCTTTTGCCCAACGGCATCCAACCGGCGGAGCCCCTCGTCGCATTTGTCGCCGCGGACGACGAGTACCGCTCGGAAATCAGCATGCCGATGCTCGCCGCCACCCTAGCGACGGCCACCCGTTGGCGCACCGCGCTGATCCTCGCGGCCGACCCGACGACGGGGGCCCCCGATGTCGCGTCGAAGACCGCGAACACGGGCCTGAGCGAGCTTGGCTCCGCGCACGCCGCGGTGCTGTTCCTGCGTTACTCCAAGGATGAGCCGCTGGCGAAAGCGCTCGACGCCTTCGCATCCGGCGGCCGCCCGGTCATCGGCTTCCGCACTTCGACGCACGCTTTTGCGTTCGGGGCCGACCACGGGCTCGGTCACCTCGACGAGGGTTTTGGCGAGCGGCTCTTCGGCACTCCGTGGCGCTGGCACCACGGCCACGGCAGCGGCACGCGCCTGCTCCCACCCGCGGGTGATGCGGCGGAGCATCCCATCCTGCGCGGGGTCGGTGCGGCGCTCGCATCAAAGCCCGTGGTTCCGTCGTGGCTCTACGTGGTCGAGCCGTTGCCCGAGGACTGCCGCGTGCTGCTGTGGGGCGAAAGCGCGGATCCCGCCGCCGCCGACCACCCCATGGTTCGCCAGCCAATCCTGTGGATTCGCGAGTCGGAGGGCAAAAACGCGCCGCGCCGGATGGCCTACACGAGCCTCGGCCATCCGGGCGACTTCGGCCACCCCGCCGTGCGCCGAATGGCCTTGCAGATGGTCGTGTGGGCGCTGGGTGAGGAACAATCGATCCCCGCCGGCGGGCTGCGAGCGGAGCCGCCCGCGCCCTACGACGCGCCGCCTACGCGCTGAAAGCCCGCGCGTCGCAGACGAATCAGGTCCGCGACGCTTCGAAGATGCTCTCAATCGCTTCGTCGAGGGCCGCGTTGAACTCGGCGTCGCTCTGCTTCGCCGACAGCCCTTCGGAAAGCGCGCGGCTGAAGCTCGCGATCATGCCGTTGTTGCGGGCGAGGCGCGCGTTGGCCTTCAAGCGGCTGTAGCCACCGGAAAGCGCAACAACACGCACGACCTGCGGGTGCTCGATGCAGCGTGTGTAGAGGTCGTCGGCATCCGGCAGGGTCAGCTTGAGCATCACGATCTGGTCGGCCTCGAGCTCATCGAGGTGCGCGATGATGACCTCTTCGAGCACCTCCTCCGCCTCGGCTTTGTCGGGGCATCCGATGTCGACCTCGGGCTCGATGATCGGCACGAGCCCCGCGTCGAGGATGCGCATGCCAACTTCGAACTGCTGCGCGACGACACGCTGGATACCATCCGCGCTCGCTTGCTTGATCACGGAGCGCATCTTCGTGCCAAACACACCTGCTTTTTTCGCGCGCGCGAGCAGGCCGTCGAGCTCGGGCATGTCCTTCATCATCTGGACTCCATCCGCTTCCGCGGCGAGCCCCTTGTCGACCTTGAGGAACGGGACGACGCGCTTTTGCTCCCACAGGTACTGCGCGCTGCCCTTGCCCTCGATCTTGCGATCCATCGTATTCTCGAACAGGATTGCGCCCAGGATGCGATCGCCGTTGAAGCCCGGCGAAGTGACGATGCGCGAGCGCATCTCGTGCACCTTCGTGTACATGGCTTCTTCGCCCGAGTAGGAGGACTCGTCGATGCCGTACAGCTTGAGCGCCTTCGGCGTGCTGCCCCCGCTTTGGTCGAGGGCCGCGAGGAAACCATCTTGGGTGAGGACCTTCTTGAGCTGCTGTTCGAACGACATAGGGCGTCGGGGGGCGAGAGCGGAGGAATTGTGTGCGGGGAGTGTCCCCGAAGGCACGTGCGGGATCAACCACGGCCGTGGCGCTCGTCACCCGCGTACGTGACCCGCGCGTCGCGCGCGCACCCTGCCCCGCGCCGCGCTAGCAGGTTGGATGGTAGCGTGCCCAACGCCAGCCCCCCTAACGCCCCAGCACCCATGTCCGCGTCGCCCAGTCTTCGTCCGATTGCTCCCGCCGACGACCCCCAAATGGCAGCCATCATCCGCGCGGTGATGCCGGAGTTCGGCGCGGACGGCCCTGGCTTCGCCATCCACGATCCCGAGGTGGACTTCATGTCCCAGGCCTACTCCGCGCCACGCTCCCTCTACCTGGTGGTCGAGGAGGACGGGCGGCTAATCGGCGGCGGTGGTGTCGCGCCACTTGAGGGCGGCGACGGCGAGACCTGCGAGCTGCGCAAGATGTACTTCCTGCCCGTCGCGCGGGGTCGCGGCCTCGGGGAGCGCGTCGCGAACGAGGTGCTCCACGCGGCGCGCGAGTTCGGGTTCCGAAGCTGTTACCTCGAGACGCTCACCGGCATGGATGCCGCCCAACGCCTCTATCGCAAGTTGGGTTTCCTGCCGCGCACCGGCCCCCTGGGGAACACCGGGCACGGCGGATGCGACCGCTGGTTCGAGCGCGCGCTGTAGCCGTTTGGCCCGTCCCAACGGGGTCTTTCAGCCGTCCTCGCCGTCGCTCGGATCCACGAACTCGCCCCGCCGCACTTCGAACGGCGCCGTCCACACGTTGGCGATGGGCTCGGCCTCGCAACCCCTTGGTGTGACGAGAGCTTGAACCCAAAAGCGTTCCGGGAAGCGTGCGGCCACGTCCTCGGGCACCTCCACGCGTGCGCTGCCGTCCGCGCCCGCGAACCACACGCCGGGCAAAGCGAACGCACCGTCGGCGGCGAGCCAGCGGGCCGATCCCGGCACGTCCCATTCGGGCGCGGCAAGCAGCGCGAGGGAGCCGCGCGCGCGGGCGCGATCACCCGGCCGCGAGCGCAGGACAAACGCAAGGGGCGCATCCTCCGCGGTGTGTTCGCGTTGCAGTCGGAACTCGGGCGGATCGAGCACCAGCGCGCCGGGCAGATACGCTATCCCCTGATCGGAGCACAGCACGAGTCCGTGCGCGCCGGGCGCATTGCGCGGCAGCGTGCCTTCAAAGAGCGCCGGTCCGACCGCGCGGATGTCGAGCAACGGGCCGCCCCCGGCAAACAGCGCGGGCAGCGAACCCTGCCGCCAGCCGCCGACGCGCACGCGCACACGCACGTCGCCCAAAGCGCTGTGGCGCGCGCCGCCCTCGATGGCGAGCGAAAGGCCACCGGGGCGCGCGGGCGCAAAACGCGCCGTGGCGCGCTCAAGCAACACCGTCGCGACGCTTTTTGCCTGCAGCTCGAAACCCGCGGGCGCCGGGTGGACTCCGTCGAAGAAGTGCGCGTCGCGGGGTGTGTCCGCGCTTGAAAAAAGTGCTTCGCTGTCGACGCACGCGATCCCCCGCGCTTCTGCCAGTCGGCGCACGGTTTCGCGATCGCGGGCAAGTCCGGGGTGCTGGTCGCGCGTCGGGGTCCGGTGCGCGGGAAGCACCACAACCACCGGACGGCCGCCCTCGCGCGCGCGGTCAAGGATGGCCGCAACTTCGCGCTCAAGGTCTGCTTCGGGAACGCGGCGCCCGAGCAGCGGAGTGTTGTGTGTCCAACTCTCAAGGATGCGGTCGCGCTCGAGTGGCGGTGCTTCGACTTCCCGGCGCAAGAGCGCGTGCCATGCGGTGCGCCGCACCAGGCGCCCAACGGCCGATCGCGCGCGCGCCGCGCGCAGCTCCACGTCGTTCGGCCCCAGCGCCGGCCCGTGGTCGTTCCACGCCGCGAGGTAGAGCACGACGGCCGCCGGATCAAACCGCGCGAGCACCTCGTCCTCGAGCACGGCGCGGATTTGCACCGTCGAATAACCGGGCACGCCAAAACCGCACACCAGCACGTCCAGCGGCGTCCATCCGCCCTGCTCCTCGAGCTCGATCTGGATGCGGCTCGCCAGGGTCTGCGCGCTGTGCACCCCGACCCCAAAAACGCAGGAGTCCCCCACAACCGCGATCCTCGCAAAGTCCGCGGGCGCCGGCAGCGCCGCCACCCCGCGGAACGGCCAGCGATCGAGGGCGTACATCCCTGCGTGTTGGGGGTTGAGCTCAAACGGCGCGCGGAGGGTGAAGCTGCGCTTCGGGTGCGTCGAAAACTGACCGCCGGACGTTGCCATCGCGTCCGCGTCGCCGGCGAACTCGAAACTGCGCTCGCCCACGCCAACCCCGGCCGTCCGCAGCACCACCTCGACCCCGGCCGCCGTTGCGACAAGCACCGCCACGGACAGGAGGAGCTTGCCCCACACCGGAAGCGGCCGGGCGCCGGCGGGGGCGGCCAAAGGAGCTGGGGATCCGTTGCGGGGCATGGGTCAGTCGGGGCCAGCCCGCGATGCTCCCGGGCGGCGCGGACGGGGGCAAGCGTGTGGCTCGGTGGAGGTGATATCCAGATGCCATCCACAATCACTGGATATTTCCGCCTCGACCCCCCTTGACCGCCCCAAGAAATGCACTTAGGCTCGCTTTCGACCGCCGCAGGAAGCTCCCGTCCACGAGTTATCCACACCATCATCTGGATACTCCATCTCCTCCGGCATCGGACCCCATGGCCACCCTCGCACCCAGCCTCGGTCGGATCTTCGCGGAGCGGCGCAAGTCCCTGCGCTGGACTCAGGCGCGCGTGGCGGGGCTGATTGGCGCGAGCCAGGGCGCGGTTTCGGGCTTCGAAAACGGCAACCCCCACGCTCTGGCGGACGGCAAGGTGCGCGACCTCGCGCGGGTGCTGGACCTCGACCTTGAGTCTCTTGGACGCGAGGTTGCCGCCCCCGCCCCCACCGGCCTGGGTTACTGCGCAAACGGCCTGTGCCCCACCAACGACCCGTACCTGGTAGCGGGCGGCCTGCGTCTCAAGCCGACCTTTGCGGCAGAGCCCGGACCGTTCTGCGGCTGCTGCGGCGAACCACGCGCGAACGAGTGCCAAAATCCGATGTGCGGCGCGCCGCTGCGCGAAGGACTGTGCTGCTACCGCTGCGGCCAGGCCTACGTCGAAGCCCCCGAACGCGAGCGCCTCATGCCCGACCCGATCGAGCGCGAACTCGAAGTGCGCCGCGCGCTCAACCGCGAGCTGCGCGCGCGCTGACTGCGACCCGCGCCTACCGCAGTGGTTCCTCGCAGTGGGAGCGCGGTCCTCCAGCCCCGCCCCGGAGCAAAGTGCGTGATCGACAGGCACGGTGCCACGCTCCAAGGCGGGCCGGAGGCCCGCGCTCCCAGCGCCGATGGCGCGCGAAAGCCTGCTGCGTCGCTGAGCCTGCTGCGTGGCTGAGCCTGCTGCGTGGCTGAGCCTGCTGCGTGGCTCAGCACGATGCGTCGAGATGCGTGATGCGGAGCGATGCGTGATGCGTCGCGATG
>JBBRWC010000026.1:0-37077 GCA_038246255.1 Planctomycetota bacterium | reverse complement strand
TCGCCGCCCGGTTGGCGCCCCCGGAGGCCAACGGCGACTGGCGCGCTTCCCAGCGGGCGCGGTTCATCGCGGGTGGCCTGCCGGCGATGGGATCGAAGCGCCCGGCGGTGCCTTTGACGGCGCCTGCGACGGTGCCTGCGACGGTGCTTCCGGCCGCGCCTGCCACGGTGCGCGCGACGCCCGCTCGGCGCAAGTTGCAGCCCCGTCGCGACGCGGCGCCGCGCCGCAGGCTGGTGCTCGTGGGCGGCCTGGCTGCGGTGGCAGCGGCAGTCCTGCTCCTATTCCTGCCGACTCGGAACAGTCGTTTGCACTGGCAACGCTTGCACTGGCAGGGCGGCGGCGTCGCGCAAGCAATCGCGGTCCACAACGCCGCGTGGCGCGGCGACGTGCTTGAGCAGACCCAGACCGCGGAGCTGGACTGCGCGCGCGGGGCGGGCGGCCTCGTGCTCGACCGACGCGTCCGCGTCGACATGCGCAAGGGGACACGAGCGAAGTTCTGCCCGCCTGCTACGACCGCCAAAGGCTTGCAGTTGCCGATCGAGCTCATCGAAGGAGAGCTGCTCGTCCACGTGGACCGCACCCAGGGACCCGTGTTCCTCGCCGTGACGACACCCGAAGGGCAGGTGCGAGTCACAGGCACGTCCGTGTCGATCGACCGCGGACCCAACGGGACGTGTGTGTGCGTCGCGAAGGGATCGGTGGTCGTCGAACGCGCGGGCCGCGCCCCCCTTTCGGTCACGGCGGGCGGCATCGCATACCTCTTCGCCGATGGGTCCGAACCCCGGGTCGCGAACGAGCCCGAACTCCACGCCCTGTTCGGGAGCGAGGACGCGTGGCGCAGCCACAACCAGGCCCTGGTCGAGTCCATGGACCGCTGGAACGCACGGTCGCGCTGATCCTTAGGATGCCAGCGTCGTGGGGGCGGGCCGGGACCCACGAGCGGGGTGTGTGCACCTCGATCTCAAACCCGCCAACGTGCGGCTCGACGAGCACGGTGATGCGCGCGTCGCGGACTTTGGACTCGCGCGCGATCTTGATTGCGGCGCACCGCACAGCGGCACCTGGTCGAGCTGCGGACTCATCGGCACACCCGAGTTCATGTCCCCCGAACAGGTCGAATGCGCGGGAACCGTCGAAGCGCGCACGGGTGGCGCGTTCTGGCGCATCGACGACCGTGAGGTCTGGCTTTGGGTGGCGCTCCTGTTCGCATTCGCGCTGCTGCCCCGAGCCGCGCACGCGCTGGCCCCCGGGCGCATTTTGGATCGGTTGGCGTGGGCGGTGAGCACCGCGCTGCTGGTGGCTACGCTCGTCGCCGTTTCCGAAGCTGGGGGGCTCGGCCTGCGCATCGCCGCGGGGTATGCGGGCAGCGCCGCGATCCTCGTCAGACTCGTTTTCGTCAGCGTCGCGGCGTCGCGGGTGTGCCGCGCCGAGCCGATCGCGGCCGGGTGACCACGCGAGATCCCGCTGGCGCCGGTCTCCTCCCGCCTGCGGCGCGGCGCGGGGTGATTTGTGGCCGCGATCCTGTGCGCGCGCCGGTCGCGGGTCCGGTTTCGGACGGATGTGGCCCTGTCGCGCCGGTTGCCGCTATAGATGGCGGGGATGTGCCCCCTCGCCTACGCCCTCCTCGGAATTGCTTCCGTCGCCGCGCCGTCGGAATGGGCGGCGCCCGCGCCGCGGCCCGCGCCGGTTTTTGTTCCGCGCGAAGTCGCGCCCGCTGCGTTGCGCATCGGTCCCCGGGTGGAGACGGCAACCCGGAGCGCGGCTCTCCACGCCGGCGGAACGAACGCTGCCGCGGAGGACGACGGTTTGGCGCCGGCGCGTGCGTCGGGTTCGCTGCCGGTGCCCCACGTGCACCGCGGTGGGGCTGGCGCCGTCGATCTGGGCGCATTCATGCGTGTGCAGTACGAGCATACGACCGGGGATCCGCTCGGTCGGGACGCGCGTGGCGGCGTGCTCGAGGATGTTCTTTTTTTTGCGCACGGCCGCCTGGGTGACACGCAGATCTACGTCGAGTCTGACTTCGCGTCGGGCGAAGTGGTGCTCGAAGAAGCGTGGGGCGAAGTGTCGCTCGACGGACGTCATTGGGTGCGGATCGGCCGTGTGCAGCGCCAGTTCCTCGCGAGCCAAGCCTGGACGGACGACGCCGTGCCGTTTTTGGCGCGCAGTTACGCCGCGCTCGAAACCACAGTGCAGTCTGAGGGTGTGCTCATCGGCGGTGAATACGGGCGATTGCGGTTGTTCGGAGCGCTCCAAAACGGCGCCGACGGGGCGCTGTCCGCGTGGCTCGGAACAGCCCGCGCCGAGCTGGACCTCGTCGGCTCGGACGCAAACACCCGCGGCGACTCCCTCGGCGCGGGCCGGGAACTCGCGGTGACCGCCGGGTTGGCTTTCGCCGACGACGGCACGGCGACCGAAGGCGAGGCGTTCGCGGTCGACGGTGCGGTGCGCTGGGAAGGTTTTGGCGCCTTCTTCGAATGGGTCGACCTGGGGCGCGACGTCGGCGACCGCACACCCTTCGCGGCGTGGATCACGGCGACCCTCGATCCGGACGTGCTCGAGCTCGCGCTGCGCTACGAGGATGTCGACGACGCCGCGGACACGACGGTCCTCGGCGCGGTGCTTTCGCGCTGGGTGCTTCCGAGGCTGATGAAGGTCCAAGTTGGAGTGGAGCGGGTGCGCTCCGACGACTCCGACGAACAGGGCACGCGGTACCTTTTGGGCAGCGTGTTCTCGTTCTGAAAATCGCCGTCCCGGCCTGGGGCCTGCGCGAACCTGTCTGGGGCCGGTCTTGGGAAAGGGCAACGCTTCACATCGTCTGAATGCCAGAGCCGCACTATGCCTGTACGTTACGAGCGGCGCCGCAAGGGTGGTGGCGCTCGAACCTGGGCATGGAGCACCCCAACCTATACGCCGAAGTCTCGAGCAACCACGGCGCGGACCCCGCGCGGTGCCTCCGCTTCGTGTCCGTGGCGGCGGACATCGGCTGCCGCGGAGTGGTGTTCCAACAGACACGCTCCCGGGGTTTTGGGCCCGGCGCGGTGCGCGGTGTGCCCGAAGCCATGTGGCCGCGCGTCGCTTTGCTCGCGGCGCGACGCGGGATTGAGTTAGGCGCGACGCCTTTTTATGCGCGCGCTGTCGACGTGCTCGAGCCGTGGGTCGATTTTTGGCGCCTCTCCAGCTTCCAGATCGACCAGCGCGAGATCCTCAGAGCCGTCGCGAGCACGGGCAAGCCGGTGGTGCTCGCAGCGGGCCACGGCAACCTGTGCGAAGTGAGCGCCGCCCTCGCGGCCCTGCGCGCGGCGCGCTGCGGCACCGTCGAACTCCTGCACTCAGTCCCCGGGTTGCCCGCGCCGGCGGAGCGCTCCGAACTCGCTTCGATCAGCACCCTGCGCGAGACGTTTGGGCTCGAAGTCGGTTGGTCGGACCACAGCCGCGAAGCCCAGGTGCTGCAGCGCGCCGTCGCGCGCTGGGGCGCTCACCGCGTGCACGTCCACTTCGACCTCGACGGCCAAGGCTCCGAGTACGTATTCGGCCACTGCTGGCTGCCCGCTGAGCTCGCACCGGTGTTTGCCGGCCCGCTCGAGACCGCGGCCCTCAGCGAGCGCTCGCCCCTCGACGGGGATGGGCGACTCGGGCTGCGTTCCGCGCGCTGGGCCCGCCGCCTCGTGAGCTGATCGCCACTACGGAACGGCGATGATGACTGCCCCCGGGGGCGGTTCGGCGCGTGCCGCGAGCGCTGCGTCGCCGCGCTCCATGCTGACCACAACGACGGCGAGGTCCGGGCGACGCGTGCCGATGCGGGACACGGTTCCAAGGCCGTAGTCGCTGTGGAATCGGCCGCACCACAGCACCACCGGGCGCGCCCCGCCGCGCGCGATGTGGTCGACGACGGTCTCGGCCATGCTCGCGTCGCGCAGCACTTGCGCGGCAAAAAAGCGCTGCAGCGTCGCTTCGTCAAGACCCCCGCCAGCGCCGTGGCCACCACCCCCGCCGCCACCGAGTGCGGCGTCGAACCGCTGGCGGTATTCGGGATCGCTGAGTTCGACCCAGCGTGGTGCGAAGACCGAGGACTCAAGCAGATCGGCACCCCCGCGGCCGACCCGCGTCGCGTGTTCCCGGGGCGCGTTTGCGGCGAGCACCCGAACGTCGAGTTCGCGCGCGAGCTCAAGGGTCGCGTGGTAGTGCGCGTCGTGGTTGGACCAGGGGCGGGCCGCGGCGAGCCCGTCGCGGTCGATGCGCCCCGCGACGTAATCGTCGACCACGTCCTGCACGTCGCGCTCGAACTGCTCCATCGCGATTGCGCCGCCACCCGCCCGTTCGAGGAGAGCGCGCGTGAGGGCGAGCTGGGCTGCGTGCCCGGGCCCCGAGTCGTGCAGTTCGCCGAGCACGACCACGTCGGCTCCGGCGAGCTTGTCCACGACCTCGTCGAAGGAAAGTGCACGCGCGGAGCCGGCCGCGAGGTAACGCACATCGCCGCGGCCGTCCCCGTCTGCGCGCGAGCCCGCGCAGGCACACAGGAGAAGGAGTAGCGGCAGGGCGCGGCGGGCGCTTCGGGAGGCGGAATATTTCATCGGGGGGCAGCGGGGTCGCGGTCGGGCCTCGCCACGTTAGCGCCCGCGCCGGGTGCGGCGGAGGTGACAAACGCGAGCAGCGCGGCGAAGGCTTCCTCGCGGGCCACGTCGAACGCGATGAGGTGGTCGCCGCGCTCCAGCGTCTTGAACGTGGCGCGCTCAAGGTGCCCCGCCGCCCGGGACGCCGCGGCGTGGGACGCGATCCGGTCGCGCCGCGGGTGCACGATCAACACGGGGCAATCCACCCGGGCGAGGCGCGCGGGTGCCGATGCATGGGCCGCGACCCGCTGGCCGGCGCGGATGGTGCGAAGCGGCCAGGCGCGTTGCCTGGGGGGCTGGGGCAGCGCTGGGTCCGAGATGCCGCGCGCGCGCGGGCCACCGTCGACCCAGGGCACGAGGGGGCGGAGCACCCGCGTGGTAAACGCCACGAAGCCGGGCAGGGGACCATCGGCGCTGTCGCCCAAGTAGGGCGCAAGGAGCGCGACCCGTTCGGGCGGGTCGTCGGCGGCGCACTCGAGCACCAGGGCGGCGCCCACCGAAAAACCGATCGGAATCAGCGTTCCGTGGCGCGATTGGAGCTCGTCCCACGCAGCACCCACCGCCGATCGCCACGTGTGTTCGTCCGCCCCGGCAAACGCGTCGGGCCCCGCGCCGTGCCCGGGCAACTCAAGGACCTGGACCCGCGCGCCGGTGGCCGCGGCGATGCGTTCGGGCCAATCGGCGAAATCTCCGGGGGACCCGCCCAGGCCGTGCACGAAGAGTACGGCGCGCTCCGCGTCCGCGGGCCCAATCAAGCGCGGCTCCACGTCCGGGTGCGGGCCGACGGCGCGGGCGACAAGAAGGCTGCGGGCGGTGTCGCGAGCGGCGAGTCCGTCGAGCCGCGCGGCGAGCAGGAGGCCACCACAAAGAACCGCGGCGACGAGGGCCATCACGCGCACCTGACGCATGCGGCGGCGCTTGCGATCGCCCGCGGCGATCCAGGTCGCCAGTTGGGCCGGGTCGGGAGGCACGGCCGGGTTTGCGGGCCGTGGCCCCGGGGGGCTGGTTGGGGAGTGTGGGAACGGGTCGGGCGGCACCGCACCAGGGGAGCAGGACCGCGCTCGAAGGACCAGTCCCCGGCCGGGTGCGCGCTGGAATCGCACGCTTGAGATCGACGCAAGTGACTATCGGCTGGGCACTTGCGCGCTCCTATCGACCCCCGGGTGAAACATTGGGCATCAACCCAGGTCCAAGTGCGTGCGAGCCTCGGTAACGTGCAGCCATTGAATGCGCTCCTTTGGATCGTCTACTTGGGTTACGGGGCTGCGGTGTTGGCCGCGGCCGCCGTGGCCCTTGGCTTGCGCCTGCGCGCCGCGCGGGTCCAAGGTGCCGTCTATGCCGCCTATCGCCCTAGTCGGCCGTGGCGGGTGCTCGGGCTTCTGTCGCTGGCCATGCTTGCGTGGCACGTGTTGGAGGGCGGCGGCATCGCCCCCGTGCTTATCGACCTCGTCCTGATCGCCCTCAGCGCTGCGGTCCTCGCCTTTCGGCTCTTCGAAACGGACCGTGTGTGCGCCGCCGGCGGTGTGCGGATCGGCGCGCGTGTTGCACCCTGGGAGCGCCTCGAGCGGTGGGACCTGGACGGAGGACACCTTGTGGTCGAGTTGGGCAATCGGCGCGGTGAGTTCGCGGTGCCCCGGGACCTTTCCCACCTGCTCAAGGAGCGGCTTGAGCGCGAAGCCCGCCGCCGGGAGCCGTCCGGCACGCTCGTCGCCGCCAGCTGAAGGGCTCGGGTGCCGCGCCGCGAACGTCACGGTTCGACGCTGCGCTCGAGGGCGCTTGCGCGCTGTGCGATGGCTGTTCTGTCCAGGTGGAACTCGGCGGGGACCTCTGCGCCCGAATCGCCGCGGTCTCCCAGGCGGCGTTGCTCGCGAACGCGCCACATCGCGGCGTCATGAAGCATGGCGGAACCGGTGGGGCCCAAGGGATCGATGTTGCGGTGCGCGAAATACTGGCCGAGGAGTTCGAGGACCTCGTCGGGCGTGAGTTCGCGTGGCGCCTCCACGAGGATCTGGCCCAGCCCGCGCGCCGCCCGCGCCGCCGCGAGCGGGCGTAGCCGGGAGCCAATCGGGCGTAGCCCGGTGCCGATCGGGCGTAGCCCGGTGCCACCGTCCCGCCGCACCCCCCGCCAGTGGTCGATCAGCACGACGCGGCGCTGTGCCCCCCGTCGGACGACCAGCGCGTTGCGCAGGTAGAGGTCGCGGTGGTCGACTCCGGCCCCGTGGAGCGCGGCTACGGCGACCGCAAGGGCGCGGGTGTGTTGCAGGCGCTCCAGCGCACCAAGGCCGCGCAGGACCGTGGCGAACGGAATCGCCTCCTCTTCACGGCGCAGCGCGAGTGCCTGGCCCGTGCACCGCCCGCCTTCAAAACGCGCGGCCGCGAGGACCGGCTCAAGACACTCCAGGCCGGCGGCAGACAGCTCGCGCACCCCCGAGCACTCCCGCAGACGCGGCGGCAGGCGCAAGAGGACGCGCCATGCAAGCCCGTGGCGCCACGCGGCGTGGCGTCGCAGCGGGCCACCCTTCAGCCACAGGGATCCGAGTTCGGGATCGTCGACCGCTTCGCCGCCATCCCGCGGCCGCGCGACCGCGCGTGCGAGCAAAGACGCACCCCGTTCGAGGGCGCCGACGTCGCCCAGGGGACTTGCGCTTGGCAGCCCAATCAGCAATCCGCGGCCGTCCTGGATCCGCCTCATCGGCGGCGCGGGCGCGCGATCGCGAAGGTCTGGGCTGAGAAGAAGCGCAGCACCGCGTGGAAGCCGATCAGCTCGAGCCCCGCGGCGTCGAGTTCGGCGGCGAAGTCGGCGCGGCCGATCGCAGCGCGCCCCGCGCGATCCTGGCCGCCCCCGGCCACGGCGCGGCGCAGGCTCGGCCACGCGGCGCGATCCCAGAACGAGACAAGCACGAGTTCACGTGCGACGCGCGCGAGCTCGTGGAGGACCAAGCTCCGCGCCGCGGGCTCGTGGACGTGGTGCAGGAGCCGGCAGCACACGACGGCGTCCGCGGCGTGGTCGCCGAGCGGCAGCCGCTCCGCGCGCGCGATCGCGATGTGGCCCGTGCGCGGCGCGGGCACCGCCGCGAGCATCGCGGCCGACACGTCGAAACCGATCCAGTGCCTGCCGTCCTGCGCGATGGCGGCGGCGAGGCGCGCGCTGCCCGCCGGAACGTCGACCACGACCGCGCCGGGCCGTGTGTGCTGCGCGAGCAGACGCGCAACCGCGCGCGGATCCCGTGCGGCGCGCCGACGCCAGCGCACTGCGGCGTAGCGGGCGCCGCGGCCCGGGTCCATCCACTGGCCCGCTGCGCGCTCGAGCGCTCGACGCGCCAAATCGTTGCCACCGCGGTCCATGGGGATGGTCACTTTATCCCTTAGACTCCCGTCGCGGTGCTGCGCGCCGCGCGCTATGGCACCCCTTGATTGGATGGATGTTCTCGACGCGACGGGCCCGCCCCCGGGCCGTCCGCTCGATCCCGAGGCCGATCGGCTGCTCGCAGGACTCAATCCGCCCCAGCGCGAGGCAGCGAGCCATCCGGGTGGCCCGCTTTTGATCCTCGCGGGCGCGGGTTCGGGCAAAACCCGGGTCATCACGCGGCGCATCGCGTGGCTGGTGCAGAGCGGCCGTGCGGCGCCCCACGAAATCCTCGCGATCACGTTCACGAACAAAGCGGCGCGGGAGATGCGAGCGCGTGTTGCTGCGCTGATGCCGAGCGCGGGGACCTGGATCGGCACGTTCCACGCGACCTGCGCGCGCGTGCTGCGGCGCGAGATCGGTGTCCTCGGCGCCTACACCCCCGACTTTTCGATCTACGACACCGCCGACCGCAACCAACTCCTCAAAGCGCTCACCAAGGATTTGGGCTACGACCCCGCCCGCTACCGACCGGCGGCCCTGGGCGCGCTGATCAGCGTGCGCAAAAACCTGGCGGCGATGCCGTCGGAAGTGGGCGACATCGAGGGCCTGGACGACGAAGTTTTGCGGCGTGTGAGCGCGGCCTACGATGGGGCGCTCGCGCGCGCGAACGCACTCGATTTCGACGATCTGTTGCTCAAGACCCGTGAGGTTTTTGCGCGGTTCCTTGGTGTGCGCGACACCTACGCCGCGCGCTTTCGCCACGTCCTCGTGGACGAATACCAGGACACGAACCGCGTGCAGTACGAACTCGTGCGCCACTTCGCGTCGCTGCACGGCAACCTCGACGTGTGCGGCGACCCGGACCAATCGATCTACGCCTGGCGCGGCGCCGACATCGCCAACATCCTCGACTTCGAGAGCGACTTCCCCGGTGCGCGGGTCGTCAAACTCGAGCAGAACTACCGCTCAAGCGGCGTCATCCTGGAAGCCGCCCAGTCGGTGATCCGCAAAAATCGCCAGCGCAAGGAAAAGGACCTGTGGACGGCGCGCGATCGCGGTGCGCCCATCGGGGTGCTCGAATGCGGGGACGAAAACGACGAAGCCGAGCAGATCGTCACGCAGATCCGCGCACTGCAGGCGGCCGGTGAACGCCTCGATGAGATGGCGATCTTTTACCGGGTGAACTTCATGCAGCGCGCCCTTGAGCGCGCCCTGCGGCTCTCCG
This sequence comes from Planctomycetota bacterium, assembly GCA_038246255.1. Lineage (GTDB taxonomy): Bacteria > Planctomycetota > UBA1135 > UBA1135 > RI-242. The sequence goes on along the minus strand of JBBRWC010000026.1, from coordinate 27,893 downwards.
GATTGCCGTACCAGATCGCGGGTGGTGTCGAATTCTACCAGCGCCGCGAGATCAAGGATCTGCTCGCCTACCTGCAGGTGCTCGCCAACCCGGGCAACGACATCGCGTTCGGTCGTATTGTCAACGTGCCCGCGCGGGGCATCGGCGAGCGCAGCGTCCAGCAGCTCGCCCAATGGGCCGCGGCGCGCGCACTGCCCTTGAGCGCGGCGGTTCGATCGCAGGAGGCGCGTGCGCAGATCCGCGGCCGCGCGCGTGTGTCGGCCGAGGCGCTCGGGCAGTTGCTCGATCGGCTCGAGCACGCTCCGCGCTTGCCGGCGGCCGAAGCGCTCAATCAAGTCATCGCCGCGATCGAATACTTCTCGTGGTTGACCGAAAGCGCGGATCCCGAAGGTCCCGCGCGCGCGGAAAACGTCGAGGAACTGCTGGCAAACGCCGCCACCTACGACAAGGAGAACCCCGACGGCCTGCTGCGCGGTTTCCTGCAGGACGTCGCGCTCGTGAGCGAAGTGGATTCCGTCGCGACGGCCGAGGATGGCGCGACGGGTCAGGTCACCCTGATGACCGTGCACGCGGCCAAGGGCCTCGAGTTCAAGGTGGTGTTCGTGGCGGGCCTTGAGGAGGAGCTCTTTCCTCACGCGCGTGCGCTCGCCAGCGACGCCGAAGACGGACCCGGCCTTGAGGAGGAGCGGCGCCTCTTCTACGTCGCGCTGACGCGCGCACAGGAGCGTCTGTTTTTGTCCTGGGCCAACACGCGCATGCACTTTGGCGAGACCAGCTCGCGCCAGTCGTCGCGCTTCCTCGACGAACTGCCGAGCGGCTGCATCGCCGCGGTCGAGGAGGACGTCGACGAAGAAACGGCGCTCGGCGCGTTCGACGGCGCGAGCGCGGTGGCGCAGTTGTCCGAGGGCGACAGCGTGCAGCACGCCCATTTTGGCACGGGGCGCGTGGAGCGCCTCGTTGGTGCCGGTGCCAACGCGCGCGCCACGGTTGCGTTCCCGGGCCACGGATCCAAGATCCTCCTCTTGCAGTACGCGAAACTGGTCCGTTTGGGGCGCGGCCGTTGACGCCGCTCGACGACCTCGACGGCCTGATCGCCGCGGCCGCTGTCCTCGGGGCGCGGTCGCGCGAGCTCGGCCTCGGCCCTGCGTTCGGGGCCCGTCTGGCGACGCTCGCCGCACAGCTTGCGGACGCCGGCGTCCACCCCGCGGTGCGGCGCGCGCCTGCGGATGGCGATCCGGCCCGCTACGGCATGGTTGGCGCGAGTCCCGCGATGGGAAGCCTGTTCGGATTGCTCGAGAAGGTGATCGCGAGCGAAGTGCCCGTCTTGATCCAAGGTGAAACGGGCACGGGCAAAGAACTCGTCGCGCGCGCGTTGCACGAGCACGGGCCACGCATGGGCAAGCCGTTTGTTGTGGTCAACTGCGCCGCGGTGGCGCCGAACCTGCTCGAGAGCGAACTTTTTGGCCACAAGCGCGGTTCCTTCACGGGCGCGGTGGCGGATCGGGAGGGGCACTTTGCAGCGGCGGATACGGGGACGCTGTTCCTCGACGAAATCGGCGACATGCCGCTCGCCATGCAAGCGAAGCTGCTGCGTGCGCTGCAGGACGGGGAGGTTCGGCCGGTGGGTTCGAACCGCGCGCGCAAGGTGAACGTGCGTGTCGTGGCAGCCACACACCGCGACCTCGTGGCGGCGTGTCGTGCGGGGGACTTCCGGGAGGATCTCTACTTCCGGCTGGCGGTGGTCACCGTTGCACTTCCGCCCCTGCGCGAGCGCGCCGGCGACATCCCGCGGCTCGCGCTCGCACTCCTGCCGAAAATCGCCCGCGAAGTGGGCCGAGCGGAACCCGCGATCACGCCCGAGGCCCTCGCCGCGCTCGACGCGTGGACCTGGCCCGGCAACGTGCGCGAGCTCGAAAACGAGCTGCGGCGCGCGGTCGCGCTCGCCCCCGGCGCCATCGGCCTCGACGCGCTTTCATCCACGGTGCGGGGCGCGGGCCGCTCCCGCCCTCCGCGCGCCTTTGACGCGGGCTGACCGTGCGGGCTTGGCCCCAGGTGGCCGTCCCGACGCCCCCCGTGGCGGTCCCCCCGGCCCAGGCGGTCCGCCCCGGCCCGGCGGTGCCCTCGGGCGCTCCGCAGCGCTAAGCTCTTCGCCCCCCCCCGGCGCGTGCCCTCCCCGGGCGCGCGCGCCCTTTGCCGACGACGGAAAAAAGATGAGTGAATCGATGGCGAGACTGATCGTGGACGACGCCGGTGCGCGCAAAGCGTTCCGCCTTCCGAAGGGCCGGTTGACGGTCGGCAGCGGCGAGGGCGTGACCCTGCGCCTGTCGGCCCCGGGTGTCGTCGACCGCCACCTTGAGATCCTTGTCACGGACGCATCCACTTCGGTACGCGTTGCGCCGGGTGCGCCGAAGGTGGCACTGGGCAACCGCACTGTCGCCGCGGGCGCGAGCGCGGAGTGGACCGTGGGCGAAACCCTCACGGTGGGGGGCGCAACGGTGCTCCTTGAGGGGAGTGCCGCCGCACCCGCCTCAGCAGCAGCGGCCCCTGCGGTGGCCCCCGCGGTGGCGCGTACCCCGACCCGTGCCGGGACCGCCACAGGGACCGCTGCAGGGACCGCTGCAAGGGCATCGCGCGGATCGGCATCGGGCGCGCGTGGCCGCTCGGGGGGTGGCGCCCGGCGCCGCGCCGCGAAGGGCGAGGTCGACGCGGACGGGCGCCCGAAGTGGCTCGTCCCTGCGATCGGCGTCGTGTTCGTGGTGGGCGTGCTCGGTTTCTACTTCATGTTCATCGCGACCAGAGACCGCGGCCAGTACTACGCCACCGACGTGATAGCGATCCGCACGCATCTTGAGAACCAGCGTTACGGCAACGCCCGCGTCCTCTTCGACCCCCTGGCGGCTTCGACGCGGTTGGACGAGTCCCAGCGTGCCGCGATCGCTGACCTTCAGCGGCAAATCGAGGAAGGCGAAGCCCTGCAATCGGGTGGGGGTGTCATGGTCACCCGCGGCCACGCCTGGAGCAACCGCCACCTCGAGAAGATGATCGCCGAGAGCTTTGCGGCGCCGCCCTACGACCCCGCGGCCGTTCGGATCCTCGACGAGCGCATCCGCGACTTCAAAAAAATCTTCCCCGGCCATGCCGCGACGGCCGAGCTCGACGCCGTGCTGGCCCGCGTCGGCGCCGCCGCGATCGTGGGTCAGCCGTTGACCCACGCCGACGTCGAGGAGTACGAGCGTTATTTCGTCACGCGCGTCAAGTCGCCCAAGCGTTTCCCGCGCGCCCTTGCTGCCTTCGATACGTTCCTCGCCGCCAGCCCGAGCGCTGAAGATCGCGAAGTGGCGACGGCGAAGGCGGCGGCCCTGCGCGAGGCCCAGCGCGCCGAAACGCTGCGCCTGATCGCGGCGGCGAAAGCCGCGTGGGCGGAGGAGAATGAGCGCGACGCGGTGGGGCACCTCATGACCGCGATCGTTTACGTGGCGGACCCGGTGCTGGCCGCGCAGGCTGCCCAAACCATGGCGGCCCTGCCGAATGCCAAGGGTTACGTCGAGAAGTACAGGACAACCGACAACGAGATTTTCCAGGGGCTCACCGCCCAGCCCGCTCTTGCCGCTTTGGTGGAGCAGCCCAAGGATTGATCCCGCTTGGCCCGCGCGCCGGGACCGTGTGTCGTGGCGTGTAGACTCGGGGCCCCGTGACGCTGCAGCTCTACATCCTGCGCCAGTTGGCGCTGTCGACGCTGTTCGCCGCGGGTGCCCTTTCGTTCGTGGTGTTCCCCGCCATCGCGGTCACCGCCGTGCACAAGCTCGGCGGCGTCAGCTTGACCGCGGTGGCGACCTACATCCCGCTCGTCGCGATCGGGCTGTTGCCCTACCTGCTCTCGCTGGGTTTCCTGCTGGCGACCGTCAGCACCTTCGGGCGGCTTGCGGCGGACAACGAATGGCTCGCGTTGTCCATGGCGGGAATGCATCCCCTGCGCACGCTGATCCCGGGCGTGGTGATGGCGGTGCTCCTCGGCGCGGGGACCCACGCGCTCCTGTCTGAGGTCTCGCCGAACTGGCGCATGCAGCAGAACGCGTTCCGCCGCGAAGCGCTGCTCGAGGCCTTCCGCAGCCTTGCGCCCGGTCGCACGGAAATCGACTTGCCCGGTTTCTACATCGGCGCGCTCGGGCGCGACGGCGCGGCGTTCGTCGACGCCCAGGTGCGCATCCCGGACGAGACCGGCAGCGACCTTGTCATCGTCGCCGAGCGCGTGGAGCCGATCTTCGACGACAAGCGGCTCGTGCTCGCCTTCGACGGCATGCGCACCGTGAAGGGCAATGACCTTTTGTACGTCGACGGCCTGGGTTATGCGGTGCCCCTCGATGAGATGGTGAAGCGCGGCCGTCGGGATCCGATGAAACCCGGCCACCGGCCGAGTTCCGCGATGCGCGCGGAGTTGGAGGCGGGGACGGTTCCCGAGCGCTGGCGCGACCTCTACGTGTTCGAGATCCACGAACGCTACGCCCTCTCCGCGATCTACGCCCTCTTCCTTCTGGTCGGGGTCCCCACCGGGTTGTGGCTGCGCTCGGGCACCCAACTCGTCGGCCTAGGGGTCGCCGCGATCTACGCGTTTGCCTACTACATCCTCTCGATGCGGCTCGGCTGGGAACTGGCCGATTCGGGCGTGTTGCCACCCGCGTTGGCCCCCTGGACGACGAACGTGCTCGGCCTGGTGGTCGGCTCCGTGGCGCTGTGGCGGGCGGTGCGGCGGTGATCCCGCGGGTGCGCGCCCGGCGCGGTGCGCTGTTCGGTCGGCTTGATCGCTACGTGGTGCGCCATTTTGTGGCCGCTTACCTCGTTTCGGCGCTGGTTGTTGTCGGTCTGTTCCTCATCGTCGACCTCGCCAGCAACATCGACGACTACCTGGAGCCCAACACCGCGGGGGAGCGGGCCTCGGCCGCGCTGATCGGGCGTTATTACGTCCTGCACCTGCCGTTCCTCTACTTGCAGGTCGCGCCGTTCGTCACCCTCGCCGCGGGCTTGTTCTCCGTCTCGCGGCTCTCGCGCACCCGCGAGATTGTTGCGGCGCTCGCCGCCGGTGTGTCGCTCCAGCGGCTCCTCTTGCCGCTGATGGTGTCTGCGGCGGTGCTCGCGCTGTTCCAAGGGGGACTGCGGGAACTCGCCACGCGCACGTTCGGGTACGAGCGCGACACCCTGCGGCTTTTGCTGGCGGAGCGTCTCGACGAGATCGTGCTGCACAAAGTCCGCTTCAAGGACGCGAGCGGTCGCATGGTGGAAGTGCGTGAGTTTTTGCCCGCGGGCCGCTCGGGGGGTGGTTCCGCCGAGCCCGCGGAGCTGCGCGGCCTCGACGCGGTGCGCCTGGTGGGCGAGCGCTGGGTGCATTACGAGGCCGAGCGCGCCGTGTGGGTGGACCACGCGGGGGATCGCGACGGTTATTGGAAGATCGAGGGGGGGCGCGTGGAGGAACTCGAGCCTCGGGGCGGACTGCGTTTGCCCGCGGAGCGCCTCGAGGGCCTCAGCTTCACGCCTCAGGACGTGTGGAGCGCGTGGAAGGGGCGCGAGAATCCGCTTGACCTCTCGTTCCAGGAGGCGGCGCGCCTCGCGGCCCGCGACCCTCAAAACCTCCAGTACCGGACCCTTCAGAACTACCTGCTGACGTTTCCGCTCGCGAACCTCGTGCTGCTGCTGGTCGGTTTGCCGTTCCTGCTCGGACAGGAGCGCGGCCGCGGGGCAGAGGGGGTCTCCCTGGGGCTGCTGCTGTGCGTTTTTTATTTCGGGGCCGATTTCGTCGCCCTCACCCTCGGCATGCAGGGGCAACTCAGCCCGCTGCTCGCGAGCTGGCTGCCGGTGTTGGCCTTCGGAAGCCTCGGGATCGTGCTGTTCAGCTCGGCACGGACCTGATCGTGCGGCACGGCTTGCCTGAATCCCGCGGTCCGCGGGCGCCCGCGGGCCCCGAATCGAACACGCCCGCCCGCACGCGACTTCCCCCCGGAGCCCTGGGGGAAGAGAATCCCCGACCGGTCGTCCACCCCGGTCGCACGCCATGAACGCACACGGATCCCTTCGCCCGGGCCCTCGCGGCCGCCGTCCCGCCCGCTCCGTCTCCTCCGCCCTGACCGCGGCGCTCCTCCTGGGCGGGCTGGGAGCCTGTGCGGGAGCGGAGCGCGAGCTTGAGGTCCGCGACCTTGTCCGGCGCGGCGAGTACACACAGGCCCAGCAGCTCGGTCGCGAACGGCTCGCCGACGCACCCGGCAACCCGGAGCGGAAGGCCGACCTGCGGCTCGCCGAACTGGCTGTCGAACTCGAGCGGGGCCGTCAGGCCTCCCGCGCAGGCCAGCTCGAAGAGGCGCTGCGCGCGTTCGACGCCGCGCTCGCCATCGACCCCACGAGCCGCACCGCGCAGACCTGGCACGCGCGCACGCTCGGGCTGCTCGCCGAAGCCGCACGGACGCGGGCCAACTCGGCCGAGGCGGCGGGCAGTCTCGAAGACGCCTACGAGGACTATTTGGAGGCCGACCGCCTGTATCCGAGCGATCCCACGAGCCGCGCCGGCGCCGCGCGCATGCTGTTGCTCATGAACCACCGGGATGGCCTGGGCGACGTCTATTTCCTGAACGGCATGCGCGCGCTGCGGGAGCTGTCGTTGCCCGAGGCCGAGCAGCAGTTCGGTGGCTCGAACAAGCAGCGGCCCGCCGATTCGCGGACCCTGGACAAGCTCGCCGAAGTGCGCACGCTGCTCGCGGACGAGCGTGTCCGCATCGGCGAGGAACTCGAGGCCGAGGGGCTGTTTCGGGCCGCGCGCAATGAGTACCGCTTGGCGCTCCTTTATTCCGAGGACATGGAAGCTGCGCGTACGGCGCTCAAGCGCACGTCCCAAGAGGTCGCGGTGCTCGACCTCTTGGACGAAGCGCGCCGATTGTCGCAGCGCGGCGATTTTGCGATGGCGTCCGCGCGGATCGAGCGCGCGGCGCGGCTCACCACGCTCCAGTCGGAGCCGGTGGAGTTCGAGCGCAGCGCCCTCGTCGAAGCACGCCGCAGGGGCCTCTACGAGCGCGCGCGCGAAAAGGAGTCCGACTACAGCTACGACGACGCGATCGAGATCTACACCGAGTTGATCGCCGAGACGGGTTTCTACGACGACGCGATCGCGCGGCGCGACACGCTCGTCGGTTACGTCGAAACGGCCGGGCGCCTCTACCGGGAAGCACAGACGGCGTCCTCGCCGGAGGAGCGGCGCAACCGGCTGCGCCAGATCCAACTGTTCTGGCCGGACTACCGCGACGTGCGCCGGCAGCTCGCGCCGTTGGAAGGGCGCTGAATCCCGGCGCGGACCGTTTCTAGTGGAGCGCAAGCGCAAGCGCAAGCGCGAGATCGAGCACACGCGCTTCGTCAAGCTCCGCCATGCACACCGGGCCCTGCGGATGGGTGCAGCGACGCGCGCGACACGGCCTGCACCCTGGGCCTGGTTGCGCGGTCGCGACCCGGTGGGTCGCGAGGGGCCACGGGCCGGTGCGGGTGGGGTCCTGGGGTCCGGCGAGCAGCACCGAGCGCAGCCCTACCGCCGCCGCCAGGTGGATCGGGCCCGAATCGGCCCCCACAAACACGGCGCGGCGCTCTGCGGCGGCCGCCAAAAAGGCGGCAAGTTCGCGCAGCCCGCGCTGGCCGATCCAATGGGCGACAGGTGCCGGTCGATCCCGCCCTTGCCCTGACACTGCCGCGCTCAAGCGCTCCCTAAGACGCGCTCCCTCCTCGGCTTCGCGGGGACCGGATACGAGCGCGATCCGCAGACCCGCGTCCGCCGCCGCGCGCGCAAAGCTTTCGACGCGCTCGCTGGGCCAGGAGCGGATATCCCCCCTGGTGCCAACGTGCAGGACGATGCCACCCGCCGCGCCGAGCAATTGATCCGCGCGGGCCCGGCCCGCTTCCAGTTCCATGGCATTGAGGGCGGGGTCAAGCCGCGGTGTGCGCGGGAGCTGGCCGAGAACGTGTTCACCCAGAACGTGGTGCGCGAGCCCGAGAACGCGCTCGAGCGCGTGGCTCGCGGGCGAAGCGGGCGGGGCCCACTCGGTCGCCGCGATCGCGGCGGGGCGCTCGCGCCAGTCGCAGGGGGCGTATCCCACACGCCGCGGTGCCCCACACACGAGCAGCGCAGCGGCGCTCTTCCAGTTGCCCTGTGCGTCCACGGCGAGGTCCAGGCCCGCCGGACCGGCAAAACCGCGGACTGCGCGTGCGAACCGCCACCAGGCCAGGGCACCGCCGCGGCGATCGAACTCAATGACCGCGTTGAGGCCCGGAATCGGCGCGAGCAAAGCCGCAAACTCCGATTGCACTCCAAAACCGATGCGCGCCCGCGGCCACGCGGTTCGCAGCGCGTGGAAGAGCGGCAGGGTCTGCACCACGTCGCCCAAGTGCGAAAAACGCACGATCAAGACGGTTTGGGGCGCGATCACGGTGGGTTGGGGGCGAGGGGCGCGGCGGTCCGGCGGGCCCGAGCCGTAGAATCCGAACAAGGATGCTCGCCAGCATCAAGCACAAGCTTCTCGCCGCGGTGCTGCTCGCGGTCGTGTTGCCCTTTGCCGGCTTCGGCTGGTTTTTGGAGCGCACCATCGTCGACGAACTCGCGTGGCAGTTTGTGCGCGAGTCGCTCAAGGGCATGGCGCGCGACCTGGCGGAGCAGGTGGACGAGCGTGTTGCGGCCCTGGCCGAGGACCTTGAACTGTGGGCCGAGGAGCCCGTGGCGGGTTGGGCGCTCGCCGAGCACGAGGACGACGCCACGACGAGCTCTGCGCGACCTTGGTCCGCAGCCCAAACCCTTGCCCTTGGCGCCGCCGAGAACGGCGCGGTCGCCTCCGGTGCGGAACTGCGCCGCGCGCTTGCGATCAGCTTCGACCGCTACGCGCGAACGAAAGGCCGCCACCAGCTCCTGCTCTTGCTCGACGACCGTGGCGAACCGGTCGTCTGCAACGCCCGCGACGCGCGCGGCGCACCGCTTGAGCCCGCGACCGTGGAGCGTGTGTTTGCGCGCAATTACGCCGGCGAAGCGTGGTTCCAGCGCGCCCTTGGTGGTGAACTCGCCCTTGAGGGCCACCACGTGTCGCCGCTCCTGCATCCCGACGGCATCCAAACGCTCGCGCCCAGCGCCGACCTTTACTCTATCGCCCTCGCGGTGCCCGTGCCACACCACCTGCAACCCGAGCGTGTGGCGGGTGTGCTGTATGCGCTGGTCTCGTGGCGCACGTTCCAGAACCTGATCGACGCGCCGATCGTGAAGGACATCTTCCGCGGGCTCGCAGCCGACGGCGAACCGTCGCCCTACGCGTGGATCTGGAGCGCCGACGGCGAGCGCATCCTCGCCCACGCCGATCCGCGGCTCTACCTGATGCGGCTCGCCGCGGCGCCGATCGCGCTCCCGGCGATGGTGGAGGACGTCAACGCGCTCGATCGGCGCGGGGACGTGGTGCGCGGCGGGCTCTACCGGCCGTACGCATTCCGCGGCAAAGCCAAGAACGCCGCATTCCACCGCAGCGCGCCACCCTCGGCCCTGGGCTTCGATTGGGTGGTGGGTGTCGGCATCGACGACGAGGACGTGGAGCGCGCCGTCGCCGGCCTTTCGCGCCTTTTGCTGCGCGGCACGGCGGTGGTGCTGCTGGTGGTCGTGCTGTGGGTGGGTGTCGTTGCGCGCCGCACGACGCAGCCGATCCTCGCCTTGCGCGAGCACACACGACGTGTTGCGGCGGGGGATTTGGACGCACGCATCGAGATCCACAGCCGCGACGAACTTGGGGCGCTCGCCGACGCGTTCAACGCGATGACCCGCGACCTGGGCGCCAACCGGCGCGAGCTCGTCAAGGCCGAAAAGGACGCCGCGTGGCGCGAGATGGCGCGCCAGATCGCCCACGACATCAAGGGCCCGTTGACGCCGATCCGCCTTTCCCTGGACCTGCTCGAGCGCTCGCTGCGCGAAGAAGGACCGCGCCGGGAGGAGCTCGTTCGGCGCACGTTGGAGATGATGCGACGCCAGGTGGATGCCTTGCGGGACATCGCGTCGGAGTTTTACCACTTCACCGGCGGCGCCCAGTCGCGGCCAGCGCGGCTCGACCTGCTTGCGTTCGCGACGGAGGGGCTCGAGCTGCACCGTGCGTGGGCCCAAAGTGCCGGTGTCGAGCTGCTGGCCCTGGGGACACCGGGGCCCGTCAACGTCGACCCGGGCAAGCTGCGCCGGGTGCTTGGCAACCTGATCGGGAACGCGCTGCAGGCGATGCCCGAGGGCGGCGAGCTGCGGATCGAGGTCGCGGACGATGCCGCGCGCGCGCGCGTCGAGCTGACCCTCGACGACACCGGTGTCGGACTGTCCGAGGAGGTCCGCGCGCACCTGTTCGAGCCCTATTTCACGACGCGCAGTGAAGGCACGGGCCTTGGCCTCGCGATCGCGTGGCGCACCCTTGAGGACATGGGCGGTGGGATCGAACTCGGCGCGCGGCCCGACGGCCGCCGCGGCACACGCGCGCGGCTTTGGCTGCCCCGTGCGGCTCCCCCGTCCGAAGCACCCGCGCTGCCCGACCTGTAAGACAACCCCGACAGGCGGCTAGCCGGGGCTAGCCCGGGGACACGCACCCAAAGCTGCACCCGCCGCCCCGGAGCCGAACGCAGGCCGCGCTTTTCGTCGCGATCCGGAAATGGCGGCCGCCGATTCGATCAAGATCTTCGACGCGACTCCGCCCCACCATGAACAGCAGCCTCCGATCCCCCTCCTCACGCGCCGGCGCCGCCCGCGGGCTCTTGCTCGCGGCAGTGGCGGTGCTGCTTGGCCTCGCGGTGCTGCTCGTGTTGAAGCAGGCCGGCACCCCCCCGCCCGTGGGTGTCGTGATGCCCGACTTGGGATCGATCGCCTCCGGATCTCAGCCCGGCGAGCTGACGGGCTCGTTTGGGGAGAGCGCGCCGCCCGCCACGCTCGCTCCGGTGCGTGTTGGTGCAGTGGTGGGCGCCGATGGGGTCCGCCTTGCGGGCAACGGGAAGCTCGCCGGGCGTGTCGTCGACGTCGCTACGGGCCGCGGCGTCGGCGGAGTGCGCGTGGAACTCCTCGCGCTACCGCCCGCGGCCGCCGAGTTTGCCGCGAATCTGTTGCGCCTTGGGCGTGCGTCGACGGAGCTTGGAGAGCGCATCCTGCCCCTTGCTTCGACGCTCAGCGCCGCCGACGGACGTTTCGAGTTCGAGGGGGTGCGCGAGGGCAACTTTTACTTGGAAGCGCGCGGTCCGCTGCACGTGCCCGACGGAGCGTTCCGCGCGCGCGTTGCACCGTCGGGCGACGGCGGGCCGGTGGATGTCCTCGTTCGCGCCGGGGGCGCGGTGGAGGGCAGGGTGGAGCTTCCGAACGGCAGCCCCGCGCGCGGGACAGTCGCGCTCTACCAGGGCGCGACGACGTTTATCGATGCCGCCCGTCGCGCGGACCTCGTGCGGCTCGAAGCGGATCTTGATGCGCGCGGCGGATTTGCCATAGCCGGCGTGCCCCCGGGCGAGGGGTACGACATCACGGTCGTCGGGCCAGGCTCCGTCCTTACCCACACGCTCGGCCTTGTGGTGCGCGCGGGCGAAACCACGCGTGTTGAACTCACGACACGCATCGGCGGTGTCGTCACCGGCCGTGTGGTCGGCGATGACCCGCTGGGAGAAGCGGGGTCGGCGCGCGTACCGGTCGCGGGCGCGCTTGTCGGGCCCGTGCCCCGCGGCCTGCGCGACTTGGCGTTTGTCGAAACGATGCTGCGCCAGATCGGCACACGCGCAGGTCCCGACGGCAGTTATCGCATCGAAGGCGTGCCGCCGGGCGAGTTCGACATTGCGGCCATCGGCGCGCTGCACTTGCCCGGTCACGTGGGGCCCCTGCGCATCGGCACAGGGGGAGTGGTGGAAGCACCCGACCTCGTGCTCGAAACGGGCCCCCTTGCGCGCGGTCGCATCGTGGACGGCGAAGGGCGCCCGATCCCGGGTGTCGACGTGCGCTGGAACCTCGCGGAACGCAACACCCGCTCCATCGATTTCACGTTCACGCCGCTGCTCTACCAGGCGCAGCGTTACTTCGACTTCCCGCGCTCCGACGAAGAGGGCCGGTTTGTCGCGGGACCGTTGCCGGGTGAAGCACCCCACAGCATCACGTTCTGGAAACCGGGTTTTGCGTGGAATCGGCTGCGCTTTGATCCAGCGACGTCGCCGGAGGAGCTGACGGTGGTACTCGAGCGCGGCGGTGCGGTCGAGGGCATCGTGATGGACCTGGTGGGTGGCGTGCCGGCCGCGACGTTCACCATCGAAACACCCGACCGGATCGACCAGGAAGCCGGCGAGCCGGGGGCGTGGAACCCGTTTGCGGGCGGACAGCTCTTCGAGGGCACGGGCGGCCGGTTTTCGATCGATGCGATGCGGCCAGGGTCGCGCAGTTTGACCGTGCGCGCTCCCGGCTTCGTCCCCAAGCAGATCGACGTCGCGATTGTCGAAGGCGAGCGCACCCGCGGCGTGGTGGTTGAGCTGGAGCGTGGTGCGTCGATCGCGGGGCGTGTCATCGATCCCGAAGGACGGCCGGTTGCGGGCGCGCAGGTCGTGGCGCTCGATACTCGCGGGCGGCTCAGTGACGTCGATCGCGCGCGCACGAACCGCGGCCCGGTGCCCTTTGGCGCCGAGGCCGACGATTTCCTGCGCGAAGCTCCGATCGAGCTCGCGGCGGGTGTCGGGTTGCTCGCGGGCGGCAGCGTAACGGCGGACCGCGAAGGTTTGTTCGAAATCGGGGGCTTGCCGGGCCGCGGCGCGCGACTGCTCGCCGTGCAGCGTGATTTCGCGCCGCTCGAAACCGAACCGTTCGAGTTCGAGCCCGGTGCGCGCTTGGAAGGTGTAGAACTCGTGCTGTCGCGCGGGGGTGGCCTCGAGGGCCGCGTCACCGACCGCTTCGGACGCCCGGTGGCGAATGCGATCGTTATCGCTTCGATCCCGCCCGGCCGGGACCGGCAGGCGAGCGCGCGGCTGTACCAGGGCGCGAGCGACGCGGACGGTCGCTACCGGGTCGCGCCCATGCGCGGCGGCAGTTACTTCCTGCTCGTGACGCGCGGCGACGAACAGCTCTCTCTCGCGGGCTTCTTCGGCAGCCTGCACTTCGATCTCGTGAGTGTTCCCGACAACGAGGTCATCACGTTCGACATCGTCGACCCCTCCGCGTCCGCCGCGCGAGTTTTCGGAACCGTGAGCGACGCGGGTCTACCGGTCGAAGGGGGGATCTTGACCGCGGTGAACTTCGATACCGAAAACCTGCTGGGTGTTGATTTCAAGCTCACGCCCGTGCGCCAGGATGGCGGATTCGAGTTCGCCGGACTCGCTCCCGGCGACTACCAGTTTTCCTACCAGGGTGGCGCCGGTCGGCGCGGCGAAGTGCGCATCACCGCGGAAGTCCCCGACCGCCCCGAATGGCGTTTTGACGTGGCTTTGCCCCAGGGGGCGATCGCGGGTCGAGTGCTGGACGGATCAACACGCGCGCCGTTGGCGAATGCCGACGTGCAACTGCGGCCCTTGTCGGCGGAGGGGGGATCTGGGTTGCTCGGCGCCTTCCTCGGCAGTGAAGCGCGTGTGCTGCGAGAGCGCACGGATGCTGCGGGGGACTTTGTGTTCCGCGGTCTTGAGTCGGGGGGGTTCGAGCTTACCGTGCGCGGACCGCGCAACAGCACGAGCGGCCGATTTGCGCCTTCGACGCCGCGGGTTGTCGACGTCGAGGACGGGCGTATGTCGGACGGTGTCGAAGTCGCGCTCGCACCCTCAAGAGTCCTGCGTGGACGTGTGGTCGACGGCCAGGGCCTGCCGGTCGCAGGCGCGCGCGTGACCGCGATCGCTCGGGAGGGCACGCCCACCGGAGGTGAGCGCGGCCGCTCCGACGGCGACGGCCGTTTTGAGCTCGACGGATTGGCCGCGGGACGCTTTGACGTCGTGGCGACGGCGACGGGCTACGCGGATGGGAGCGCGCTCGATGTCGACACGGAGGCGGAGGCGTCAGCGGAACTCGCGATCGTCCTCGGCGAGGGTGCACAGTTGCGTGTGCGCGCGATGGCCCCCGACGGGCGCGCGCTCGCGGGTGCGATCGGACGCCTCACGCGGACGGACGGCGAGGTTGGAAGCACGGCTCAAAGCGCCCAGTCGGCGCTCGAAGGTTTCCTCGACGGCCGCGGCATCTCCGGCACGGACGGCTGGATCGACTTTGGCCGGCTCGCACCGGGGCGTTGGACGGTCACGCTGACGCGCGGAGCGCTCGCGGGCTCCGCCGAATCCGCACTGCTGCGCGAGGGCGAACGCGCGGAGCTGCGGATCGACCTGCGTTGACGTCTCAGCACGCGCGCGGCGCGAGCTGGATTTCAATCGTCGGCGAGTTCAAACACCGGCGCGTACGTCCAGGACGGCGTCGCCGTAGGGAACAGCGCGCGCACCCGTTCCCAGCCCTCCGGGCAAAGGTCGGAGCGCACGAGTGTGCCCGCGTCCCAACGCAGGTCGAGGTAACCCCGTTGCCCGGTGATGAGCGGCGGCCCGAGCTCGACGGGTGGCGCGAGGTGAGCGCCCTTCACCCGTCCCGTGCCGATCTCCACACTACCATCCGCGCGTGGTGTGAAGCAGAACGACGTTTCGCCGAACTCGATCGACAGCGGTGCGCCGCCGGTTTGCGCGAGCGGCTGCGCGAAGCTCGGGGCAAGGTCGGACAACAGGCCGGGCCAGTCGACCACCGCGAGCATCGCAGCCCCGCCAAAATCGCTGGCGGATTGCAGTGCGCCCCGTTGGAACAGCGCTCTGGCGACGGGGTGGCGCGGGGGCAAATGCACGTCGAGCACGGGCGTTCCGTGCTCGTTCGCAAGGCGGCGCAGGAACGCTAAAACGCTTTGGACGGCGGCCGCGTCGAGCGCTCCACATTCGCGAACTTCCAGCGACGCGCGCGTGCGAAAACGCAGGTACGCGGCGGGTGCACCGTCGCGCTCGAGCACGAGGGTGTGCGCGCCTTCGGTCGCGCACGCCCAGTCGCTGGCCGTGGCGTGGCGCTCTTCGCTTCCCGGCGTTTCGCCGTAACACCGCTCGTAGATCGACACCAGTGCGGGAAGGTCGGCTCCGCTCAGTCCGCGCCAGCCGGCCGTAACCCCTTCCGCGAGGTCGTCGCGGCGCACGCGCAGGGAGTAGAAGTTGAACGCGGGCGCATAGCCGTGGGATTCAAAGAACGGGCGCGCGCCGATCGCGATGGCACCGCGCAAACCGCGATCGCGGAGCGCGCCGAGCCCCGTGCGCGCGAGGAAACGCCCCACCCCTTGGCCGCGTGCGGCGGGCAGGACACCAAAGGGCGACGAGAGTGCGAGGCGCACCATCTGTCCCCGCAGGCGCATGTTGCGCGGCAAAAACAGCGCGAAACCCACGGGTTTTTGGTGCTCGCCCTTTGCGACGAGGCACAAGCCGGGATCGAAGCGCGGATCACCGTCTGCGAGCGCGGCGACGAGGCGCGACTCTCGGCCGGCGCGCTCGAACACGCTGTCGATGAAACGCGCGAGCGTGGGGTAACCCCGGGGGTCGACCGTCTCGAGTTCGAGGGGCATGGTGGCGCGTGGGTCGGCGGCTGGACCCACCGCTATTCCGCGTCGGGCGGGAAACCCCAACGGCCGCTGACCCGCGCGTAGCGGATGCCGACGATGTCGAGCAGCCAGTCGAACCAACCCAAGTAGGGGAAGATGCGCTCGGACGTCACTTCCAAATTGGGCAGGCGCGCGTCGCTGGCGTTCTCGCGGGCGATCAAGACCGCCGACTTCGGGATGTCCCAACTGAGCAGGGTGATGGCGGTCCCCGTCGAGGTAAACGTGCCCGACGTTTGTGATTCGCGCCGGAATTCGACGCTCGCGCAGGACAGGGTGAGGAGCGCGCAACCGACGAGGGCGAGACGCGCGGCCCGGGCGGGAGCGGTGGAGCGTGGCGTGGGGGACCCGGTCGGCTGGGGCATGGGCCCAAGGGTAGCCCTGGCCCCGGCGGCGGGCCAGGGTCCGCTCCGCGGGTGACACGCCCGTCGCGTAGAATTCGATGGTCGCCTTCGCGCGCACTCGACCCCTTGTCCCGCTCCAACCCACTTCTTCCCCGTGCTCAAGCCGAGCCGCCGCCTGCGTTCGGCGCGCCCCGCCAAGCCCTCGAGCGGGCCTTCGAGCGCGCCGCCTCGCGCCGCGCCGAGCGCCTGTTTTTTGCCCCCGGCCGCGTCAACCTGATGGGCGCGCACCTTGACTACAACGGGGGACCGGTGATGCCGGCCGCGATCGACCGCGGGACGTTGGTCGCAACCGCCCTGCGCTCCGACAAAAACCTCGTCCTGCGCTCGACCCTCGACGGGCGGGTGTTCGAAGCGCCCTTGGATGCGCTTCCCGAGCGCGCCCAGGGCGCGTGGTTCGACTATCCCCTCGGCGTCGCGCGCCACCTCCTGCCCGCCGGGGGAGCCTGTGGCGTCGAACTGCACTTTGGCGGCGACCTCCCCGTGGGCGCGGGACTCTCGTCCTCGGCGTCGATCTGCATCGCCACCGCGCTGGCGCTCGACGCCGCATGGGGGCTCAGCTTGGAACCCGTGGGTTGGGTCCAAGCGGCGTTGGCGGCGGAGCGCGGCTTCGTCGGCGTGCGCTGCGGCATCATGGACCCCTTTGCTGTCGGTTTTGGCAAAGCAGGCGCGGTCCTTTGGCTCGAGTGCAAGGATGAAACGCACACCCACGTGCCCTTCGACAGCGAGCGCCTCGTGATCGCCGTTGCGGACAGCGGCGTGCGTCGGGAACTCGCCCGCGGCGAGTTCAACTTGCGCGTCGAGCAGTGCGGGCGCGCGTTCGATGCCCTGCGACCGCTCGCCCCCGAGGCGCAGTGTCTGGCGGACGTGCCCGCGGCTGCGCTCGAGCGCGGCAGCGCCACCCTCGACCCCGTGCTCGCGCGCCGGGCGCGGCACGTCGTCGAAGAGGTTGCACGCGCGCGTGCGGCGCGCACGGCGCTCGAGCGCGGCGATCCCACCGCATTCGGCGCCGCGATGACGGCGTGCCACACGTCCCTGCGCGACCTGTTCGAGGTGTCGACACCCGAGCTCGACTTCCTCGTGCAAACGGCGATCGAAGTCGACGGAGTGCTCGGCACGCGGCTCGTCGGCGCGGGTTTTGGAGGTTCGACGGTGATCCTGATCGAAGCCGGCGCAGAGGCGGACCTCGAGCGCCACCTCGCGCGCAGCGCGTTCGGCCAGGGCGGGGGTGCGCCACTTGCGTTTTTCCGCCCCGATGCGGGTCCACGCGAACTCAGCCACGACTGATCCTCCGGGCAACGATGGTCCGCCGCGCGGACTCGCTTTGCTTGGTCATGCGTCGAGCTCGAGCATCACCTGCAGCCGCACGAAGTCCACGTCTTTGACGAGGACACCGATGCGCTGCCCTTCGGTGAAGCTGAGCGCGCGTTTTCCGCGCGTGATCACGAGGTTCGGGCCTTCGACGCGGATGCGGTCGCCCAGACTGCGTGCGGGAAGGAATCCCGTCACGTTGTAGTCGGGCAGCAGGACCTCCATGCCCGAACGGCTGACGCGGATCAGCTTCGCGAGCAGCTTGGTGCCGATGTGCGGCTCCATGAACTGGCACACTTTGAGGTCGGCGATGGCGGTTTCGCACATCGCCGCGAGCTCGGATTGCATCGAGCTGTGGATAGCGACCTGGTTCAAGTCGGCGAGGAACGCATCCGCTTTGAGTTCGACGGTCGCCTCTTCGCCGCGTGTCGTGATGGCGTTCAGCCAGCGGTGCACGATCAGGTCCGGATAGCGGCGAATCGGCGAGGTGAAGTGCAAATACGCCTCGCGGGCGAGGCCCCAGTGGGTCGCGACGGTCTCGTGGTCCTTGACCTCGTACGTCGCGCGCTCGACGAGCCCCATGATGCGCTGGATCAAGGCTTCGGCGTTCGGGCGCTTGCGCGCGGCCGTGATCAGCCGCCCGATGTCGCGCCCCGTGAGGCGGTCCTTTTGGGGCACACGCAGTCCATGCTTTTCGAGCATCGCCGAAACCGCGGCGATCTCCTCGGCATCCTTCTCCGGGTGCACGCGGTAGATCGTCGGCAATCCGCGCGCGCGGAACAGGTCGCCGACCGCCTGGTTGGCTGCGAGCGCGGTTTCTTCGATCAGCGCCATCGAGAAATAGCGCGGCGCGTCGACGATCGCTTTCACTTCGTGCGCTGCGTCGAAGACGAACTTTTTCTCGATACTCTGCATGCGCAGCGAACCCTGCGCGTCGCGGATGCCCTGCTGCATGCGTGTCCAGGCTTCGAGGAGCCGCAGCGACGGTTCGAGCGCGGCAAGCGGCCGGCCTTCGTCTTGGTCCGCGCCGTCGAGCAACGCTTGCACACCCCGGTAGGTGCAGCGTTTGACCGAGCGGATGACACTCTTGTGCGTGCGGTAGCCCACACGCTGCCCGTTGCCGTCGAACTCCATGTAGACCGAATACGCAAGGCGATTGCGATCGGGCATCAACGAACACAGGGTGTTCGAGAGCTGCTCGGGCAACATCGGCACGACCTGATCCGCCACGTAGACGCTGGTGGCGCGGGCGAGCGCCTCGTCGTCGAGCGCCGTGTCCGGTCGCACGTAGTGGGACACGTCGGCGATGTGCACACCGAGCTCCAGGTTGCCGTTTTCGAGCCGCACCATCTCGATCGCGTCGTCGAAGTCCTTCGCGTCCTCGCCGTCGATCGTGAAGATCGCACGACCGCGGCAGTCCACACGGCCTTCGATGTCCGCCGCGGTGGGGTCCGCGGGCAGCTCCGCGAGCTCGCGTCGCACGTCCTCGGGGAAAACCGTGCGCACTCGGAACGACGCGAGGACCTGCATCTCCTCGGAGTCTTCGTCGCGGTAAACCGCGGGCCCGTGGTCCATCGGGCCAAACGCTTTTGGCCGTCGGTCGATACGCTCGCGCGCCGCGCTTTCGGGCTGCGGTGCGTTGATCAGCTCGTCCGCGTCGATTGGCGCGCCGGCTTCCTCCAGCGTCCAGCCCTTGTTTTTGCTGTCCTTGTCGTCCGCCGCAGCGACGGGCTCGGACTCTCCGCCGATCGAGCGGCGCAGCGCGCCGAAACTGCGGAAACCGCCTTCGGCTTTGGGCTTCAAAGCGCCCGGTTCGCTCCCGTCCTCGTGGTGCCCGCCTTCGCGCGGTCCGTTTTTGCCGTTCTTGGGGCTCATGTGGGGCGCATCACGTCGCGAGTGAGCGCGAGCGGGACGGCCGCGCGGCCACCGTACTGGACGGCACGCGTCTTCGAAAGCAGATGGGTCGCAAGGGGGTCCGTGCGCAGCGCGGTCGAGAGCGTGTCCTCGAGCAGGTCCACCGCGGCCGCCGGCCGCGCGCCGAAGTACAGGTTTGCCGCGAGGACAAGGCGCGCGTCGAGGTCCGCGGGGTGGTCCTCCACGTAGGTTTCGAGCACCGCCAACTGCCGACCGAAGAGCTCCGCATCCCCGTAGAACGCGCGCTTGTCGACCGGGCTGTCGAACAGCTCGGGCTCGAGCTCGAACGCCCGCCGCAGCGCATACGCGGCGTAGCGGTAGTCACCCGTCGCGAACAGGGCGTCGGAAAGCACGAGTTGTAGGACCCCCTGGCGGGGAGCGAGTTCCGCCGCCCGGGCGTAGAAGTGGACGGCGTCCGCGAAGCGGTTTTCGCGGAACGCGCGGTCGCCGAGGCTTAGGTAGCGCTCCGTCGCGATGGAAAGTCCGCTTTCACCACTGGGTGCGACCCCTTCGGCGACGGCCTGGGCCGCGGGCGCGGCACGGGGTTCCCTTTCGGAGGCGGGAGCCTGAGCGACGGCTTCACCGACCTCTGCCGCGGGCGCCGTCTCGACGTACACGGTCTGCGGTTGGCTCGCAGCGTAGACCACATAGGTGGTCGAGACTGGCGAGTAGGGCGTCCAGTAGCTGCCGGGGAAATAACCCCAATGACCCGAGCCCCAATAACTGCCGCCGTAGCCATAGCCGTACCCCGAGCCGTACCCGTAGGCGAGCTGCCAGGTCCACGGGTGGCAGACGTAGCTCCAGTACTTGGGTGACCAACACCAGCCGATACCGAAGCTCCATCCAAAGCTCCAGTGGGGACCGCCGTACCAGTAGGGCGAGCCGAAGCCGTGGCAGCCGTACCAGGGGTGGTTCCAGTAGTAGCTCGGTTGAGTGGAGTAGCCCGGGGGCGCGGCGGCGGGCGGGGCGAAGATGCCACCGGAGGCCAGTCGGATCGCCGCGGCGTTTGCGCGGGCCAGGGATTGACCGGCGGCGGCGACCCGCCGGGCGGCGGCGGGGTCGCGTTCGGCGAGGTCCGAGAGCACCCGCAGGCTGTCGCCCCGGGCTTCCGTTTGCGCCGCGCGTCGGGCGCCCGATTCGGCCGGCCAGCGTTCGACCGGCTGAAGCAGTCCCGCATCGCTGCGCGCGCCCGTACGGCTGCCGTTCAGGCGCGAAGGGGTCGCAACCCGTGTCGTCGGTTGGCTGCGCGTCGCGCCGACCGGCGTCTCGAAACCGCGGCGTGTGTTGTGGGCCGAGCTGGCGCGCGCGCGGCCCGGGCCCGCGTCAATCGGGATGGCGACCGGGCCGCTCGCCGAGCCGCGTGTGCGTCCGTAACGCTCGAGCACGGGCGCGAGCGGGCCCGCACCGACGCGCACTGTCGAGGCCGCTTCACCGCGCCCCGCGACGTCGCGCAGCGCTTCGCGGTAACGGTCCGACGCCCTGGGCGCCGATGCAGGGGCGCGGTCGCCGGCACGGTACGCGCGCGGCACTTCGACGCGCTGGTAAGGCGGCACGTAGGGCTGGACCTCGATCAATCCCGGCGAGTCGCCGCGGGTCGACCCACCGGAGCGGGAATCGTCGAACTCCGAGATCCGGGCGCTTCCCGGGTTGGGGCGGACTTGGCCGGAGCGCACGCTGGCCGACTCGCCCCCCCGCGCGCCGACGCTGCCGGGCGCCGTTGCGGGAACGGCGGGGCGCGCCGCGGGGGCCGGGCGATTGTCCTCGAAACGCGGAGCCGGCTGGGCGGACGGCCGGGGTGCGGGCTGGGCGCTCGGGCGCGGCTGGGCGCTCGGGCGCGGCTGAGCGCTCGGGCGCGGCTGGGGCGCCGGGGCGGGCGCGGGCCGCGGCGCGGGGGCCGGGGCCGGACGCGGAGCCGGACGCGGAGCCGGAGCCGGGCGCGGCGCTGGCGCGGGGCGCGGTGCGGGCGCGGGGCGTGGCGATCCGCCGCCGCCTCCGCCGTCCCCGGACGGGCGCGGGCCCTGGCCGCGTTGCGCCGAAGTTGACACCGCCGCTTCGGCCGAAGGGCCGAACCCCTGGACTGGCGCGGGAATCATCAGAGCGATCGCGAGGACCGTGGCAAGAAGGCTAGATCGGCGCATGGCGTTGGGGCCCCTTTGTCGGGGGGCTGCTGCGGCAAGAGTCGGGGCGCGTGGGAGGTGCGGCCCTGGGGACGGCGCCGCGGCGCTCCGTCCCTGGGTGCCTATTTAGGCTAGCAATCGGTGTGCCGCGACCGCGGAACGCGGGGCGGGGCCTGTCCGAAGGGATCGCACACGGGGCGTCCTCGCGCGGGGACACCTTCAGGGAGGGCAGTGATTCAGGAGGGCAGTGATTCAGAGAGGGCAGTGATTCAGAGAGGGCAGTGATTCAGAGAGGGCAGTGATTCAGAGAGGGCAGAGTCAAAGAGGGCAGAGTCCGGGAGGGCAGAGTCCGGTACACCTTGATCGGCCGCTGCTTGCGGGGAGCCCCGTGGGTGTTTTTGCATACGCGTCACTGTGGTACCGGAAGCGGCAGCACCAATTGGACCGGGCCGTCGGTGCTCGCGGTACCCGTCCCGAGCCCCGCTTCCCGAGCGTAGATCGCCGCGGCGACCGGTGCAGCGATCGTTGTTGCGGAGCCCGAGTCCGCCCCGAGTTCCGCGCTGCGCGCCACTTCGGCCCGGAGGGCGCGCAGGTCGCCCGGGGTGACGGATTCGAGACTGGGGACAATCAATGTCGCGGCGCGGCGGGCGGGCACGGCGTCGAAGCCCGGTTTCGGGGTCGCGTCCGACGCCTTGGCGCGCACGAGGACCGCGCGGGGGCGGCCATCCGCATCCACCTCGAACGAGGGCCGCGGGTCCACCGCGGGACCGCCGAGATCGGCGGCCTCTTCGAGCTCCGCGAGCCACACCTGTGCGCGCGCTCGCGCGGCGGCCCAGCCCCGTTCCGTCGGCGCGAGCTCGAAGCGCCGCTCCCACACTGCCGGCAGGTCGATCAGGCGCACGGCGAGTTCGCGCGGGTCGCGTAGGCCACCGTCCGCCGTCGGCGCAAAAAACGAATCGAAGAAGTTCACTCCGGGTTGGACACCGAGCACCGTCTCCTGCCACAGCCGCACGCCGCCGACTTCCAAATCGAGGTCCCGCGGCCACACCCGGTTGCCGATCGTCGACGTCGTGCGCACGCGGATCGACTCGCGGTTGTGTCCTGCGGCGTCGAGCGCCGTCACTCGCTCGAGGGCGGCAAACCCGTCGAGCCACGCGACGAGGGCGCCGCCGTCCGCGAGGGGCGCGCGGTACTCAACACCGACGTGGTCGTCGGAGCGTGTCGTCGCCGCGCCCCACGCCATGCCATCGGGGAACGCGATTGCGGCGCGGCGCAGTTCGGTGCGCCGCAGCGCATCGGCGCGCTCCTCGCCTTCGAGGGAGTGCCATTCCCCGCTTGCCATCTCGAAGCGTCCGAAGTGGTCACCCAAGCGCGATTCGACGAGGCGCTCGCCAAGATCGTCGCCGGGCAGTCGCAGCTCGAGCCGCGCCCGGTCGGGGAACACGAAGGTCGCGATGAGTTGGTGCGGACGATCAGGCGCCGCGACGTAGGTCACCCGTGACGTGGCGCGCAGGCTGCGCACCGGCGTGTCAATCGCAGGCGGTGGAAGGCCAAGCAGGCGCGCCGCGGGGCTTTCGGGCGGGACCAACTCAAGCAGAGCTACGGTGCCATTGGCGCCGCCCGGCACAGCGGAATCGCCCGGCGCTGCGGTCGTATTCGCGAAGCGGGTGGCTGCGCGAGTGCCGGCGTCCCCCTGCGTAGGTGAGCGCTCCCCACACCCCGCGAGCAGCACACACCCGAGCGCGAGCGCATAGGCTTGCAGCGCCCCTTGCGCGGATCGGCGCTCCAGCGCCGCGTCGCCGCCCTCGAACCTGCGCGCTCTCGCCGCCATCAGCAGCCAGCCTAGCCCACGCGCGCCGATTGCGCTCACTGCTGCCGCAGCGCCCAATCCCGCCAGGCGTCGGCGTCGTCGCCCAGGTTGATGCCGGAGAGCACGATCAACTCACGCTGCAGCGCGCGTTGGCGCGCGCCCCCCGCTTTGCCGTGGGCGTCGGCGAGGTGCCGCGCGGCGCGCGCGCGTGTTTCTGGCACGTTGGAGCCAAGCCGCGAGAGGGCCGTCGCCGCTGCGAGTGCAACGAAGTTCACGGGGTCGAACAAGAGGTCGCCCAGGGCGTCGACCGAGGCTGCATCGCCGGATACGGCGAGGCAGAGCGCGCACGAACCGCGTACGCCTCCCTCGGCATCGGCCAATCCGCCGCGCAGCGCTGGCAACACATCCGGATCGCGGGCCCCGGCGGCAATGGCGCGCTGCAGGGCGTACGCCGCGTTGATGCGCAGCCGCGCGCTAGCATCGGATTCGAGAATCGTCGCGATTTCGACGAGCGGTGTGTCCTTCGACGCGAGGAAGCCGATCGCGACGAGCGCGTTGGCGACGACCCCTTCATCGCGGTCGAGCAGCGCGCCAACGAGCGGTCCCAGCGCCGCTTCGTCCTTGCTGAAACCCAATCCCATCGCCGCGATCGCGCGGTTGCGCACGGGCCCGTGTTGAAGTTCGGTTTGCAGGTCGGGCACCCGCTTGCGCGCGAGCTCGACGACTTCCCGTTCGAGCGCGGCGAGTTTTTGGGCGTCCGCCCGCGTTTTTGCGGTCAGTTTGAGGTTGTTCCATACGCGCGCGCGGCGGTCGATCTCCGCGAGGAACGCGCCGATGGCGTCGCTGCCCTTGGATTCGCGTTCGAACTCGGCGCTCGCGGGAAGGTCGAACTCAAGGTCGGCCAGTGCCTGCTCGTGGGTAGTGAGTCCCGCGACGTTCGGGCGCTCCGCCTCGGTGGAGCGGCATCCCGCGGCCGCCGCGCAGCACAGGACGGCGAGGAGCGCGCGGTGGGGCCGGGGCAAAAGGCGGGCAAATGCAGGCATGGCGGGGGGGCGAGGGCGGTAGCGGTGCGTCCCTAAAGACCGATAGACGCCCGGAGGTCGGGATTCTTCCCCCCCGCGCCGCACCGCCCGGGCTAGGGTACCCTCAGGTACGGTCGCGGCCGCGACCCTCCCGCCCGCCGATCCTCCCCGCCGATCCTCCCGCCGATGTCCGTACGCATTCTGGATGCCATGAGCCGCGAGGGTTTCGAGCAGCTCGTGGCAATCCACGACCGCCGCTCGCGCTTGCGTGGGTTGCTTGCGATCCACGACACGAGCGTGGGCCCGGCGTTCGGGGGCATCCGCTGCAAGGCATACGCCAGCGAAAACCAGGCATCGCTCGACGCCTTGCGCCTCGCGCGGGCGATGACACACAAGTGCCTGCTCGCCGGTTTGCCCGCGGGGGGCGCGAAGTTGGTGGTGATGGAGCGCGACGACCTCGACCGCGAGGCTGCGTTCCGCCACATCGGCCGACTCGTCGAGTCCATGGGCGGGCGCTATTGCACCGGCCCGGATCTAGGCTGCGGCGACCGCGAACTCGCCTGGGTCTCCGCCGAAACCCGCTATGCCACGGATCCGGGGCCCGCGGGGCCGGGTGAACTCGCCGCGGCCACGGCGGGGGGAGTGTTCGCCGGTATCGCGGCGGCACTCGCCCACGTGGACGGCGAGGTCGACTGGGCGCGGCGCACGGTCGTGGTCCAGGGACTCGGGGCCGTGGGCGCGCGGCTCGCACGGCGGCTCGTCGAAGCCGGCGCCAAGGTCGTGGCGAGTGACCAGTCCGAGGCGCGCGCCAAAGCCCTCGCCGACGAGCTCGCGATCGAACTCGTCGAGGCGGGCGCGGAATGTGCGGTCGCCTGCGATGTGTTTTCGCCCAACGCCGTGGGTGGCGTTTTGCATGACGTGACGCTCGCGCGGTTGCAGGCGCGCATCGTTGCGGGTGGCGCGAACAACGTGCTCGCGACGACGGCCCACGGCGATCGGCTGCACGCGGCGGGAGTGCTGTTTGTCCCCGATGTGTTGATTTCGAGCGGGGCGATCATTCGCGGCGTCCTGTTCCAACTCGAGGGTCGGCGCGAGCCCCTCGCCGCGATCGAGGAGCGCATCCGCGTGCGCACGGGCGAAGTGCTCGACCTCGCGCGTGCCGAGGACCGCCCGCCGGCGCGGGTGGCACTGCGCGAGGCCCAACGGGCGCTCCAAATCCGCCGCACGGGCCGCGCGCACGTGCCCGGTGCACCCGCGCCGGCGTCGGCGCCACGGTAGGACGGTCTGCACTCGTCCGCGACGATTGTCGGGACAGCGGCTTTTGTGGGGACAGCGGCTTTTGTGGGGACAGCGACTTTTGTGGGGACAGCGGCTTTGCAAGGCACGACGCGGCCTGCGAATAGAGCTGCCCGTGGGCTAGGATCTGTCGAGCGAGCCTTCCAGGCGGAACGCGGCGCGAAAAAAGCCATGCGCGAGTTGCAACATTTCGAGGGTCAGAGTTTGCAGCATACGGAACAGAGCAGCAACGCGACACTGCGCCTGGGTGCCCGCGCCGCGCGCGCGGTGACGCTCAGGGTGGCGCTGGGCGCGGCCGTGTTCGTTGCGCTCGCGGCGTTCGGTCGCGCCCAGGCCGACGCCCCCAAAGCGGAGGAAACGAAGACCGTGGAAGCCGCTGCGCCGGAACCCGCGCTGCTCTTGGACCGCGGCGAAGGCGAGCTGCCGTTGCCCGTCCCGCGCGGCGAAGAACTCGTTTTTCGCGCCCGGGTGCGCCTGGGTCCGGTGGACACGCGCGTGGGCACGATCACGCTCTCGTCGGGTGTCGAGCCGTTTCGCGAGTCGCTGCTGTTCGCGGCCGGTGACGGTGCGCGCGACAAGCTGACCGCGTGGGTCCGAGCGCGCGCCGTCGGCAACCACACGTTCTATTCGATGGATTCGACGCTCGAGTCCCGCTTCCAACCCCAGGTGTGGCCGGCGCTCGTGCACACGATGGTGCAAAAGGGCACCGAGAATCGCCGCCGCGAGATTCTGGTGGGGGAGCGCGATGGCAAGAGCGTGCGCTCGTACCGCTCGGACACGAACAAGGGCGCGCCGAGTGGCACGCGCATCTGGCGTTCGGCGCGGATCGACCCGTGCCCGCCGGGCGCCGTCGATTCGATCGCCTGTGTGTACCTGCTGCGCTCGATGCTCGAGCACAAACGCGAGACCCTCGAGTTCCCGATGCTCGACAAAGAACGCCTGTGGTGGGTGCGCGCCGAACTCGGCAAAGCCCAG
Source organism: Planctomycetota bacterium (assembly GCA_038246255.1). Taxonomy (GTDB): domain Bacteria; phylum Planctomycetota; class UBA1135; order UBA1135; genus RI-242. Next base: position 1,421 of record JBBRWC010000026.1, on the reverse strand, counting down.
CGCATCTCCACCCACGCCGGTGACTTCGACGCGCGGCCCGTGCGGCTCGCGAGCACCAAACTCGATCCCGCGAAATACAAAGAACAGATCGACGACCTCGAGCGCCCCGACGCCGCCGATCCCGAGTTCCAAGGTCCCTTTGGCATCCAGGGGGACATTCGACTTTGGGTCGAGAGCAACACCGGCGTGCCGGTGTGGATCGAAGGCGACCTGCCGATCGGTTTTGTCACGCTCCAACTCGACATCCAGCTCGAGCGCTTCCGCGGCACGCCGATCGGCTTTCGCCCACTCGAGTCCAAGTGACCCGGCCGCCCCCGCGCGAGCCCCTGCCGGTGGACGCCGTGCTTGGGGACCTCGTCGGTGCTGTCCGCGATGCGCGCGGCGCGGTCCTTGTCGCACCGACGGGATCGGGTAAGACGACACGTGTGCCGCCGGCGCTACTCGACGCGTCGGGCGGTGAGGTTTGGCTCGTGGAGCCGCGCCGCAGAAGAACGCGGGGGCCGGCTCGGCGACGAGGTCGGTTACAGCGTGCGGTTTGAGCGCGTCGGCGGCACGCGCACGCGCCTGTGGTGCGTGACCGAAGGCATTCTCCTGCGGCGGCTCGTCGACGATCCTTTCCTCGAGGGGGTTTCGGCCGTGGTTTTCGATGAATTCCACGAGCGGCGGCTCGACAGCGACCTTGCGCTCGCGTTGTGCCGACGTGTGCGCTCGGAGGTGCGCCCCGATCTCGCGTTGATCGGCCTGTCTGCGACCCTCGACGCGGGTCCGCTCGCGGCGTTTTTGGACGCACCGTCGCTGATCAGCGAGGGCCGCCGATTTCCCGTCGACGTTCGGCACGTCCCGGCGTTTGCGAGCGAGGCGCAGGAGGACACGCTCGCGCGTGCACTCGAACTCGAGCTACGCGCGCGCGGAAAGGACCGCGGCGCGGGTGACGTGCTCGTGTTCCTTCCGGGTGTCGGTGAAATCCGGCGCGCGAGCAGGCGGCTTGCGACGATCGCCGCTAACGCCGGATTCGAACTTGCGGAGCTCTACGGCGAGCTGCCCCCGCAGGCCCAGGACCGTCTGTTCGCGCCTGGCCCGCGCCCGCGGATCGTCCTTGCGACAAACGTCGCACAGACTTCGATCACGCTGCCGCGGGTGGTGGCCGTGATCGACTCGGGAACGGCGCGCAGCCTGCGCCACGATCCCGGCACCGGCCTCGATCGCCTCGTGCTTGGGCCGATTTCACGCGCAGCGGCGGACCAACGCGCGGGCCGCGCCGGCCGCACGGCCCCGGGCCGGGCATGGCGCCTTTGGAGCGCGCCCGAGCACCGCTCCCGCTTGGGAGCCGCCGTAGCGATCCCCGAGCGAGGTGAAGGTGCGCAGCGCCTGCTCGGCCATGGTGACGGCCTCGGCGGTGCGGCCCGACCACAGCCGGATCG